>NZ_JBHVIV010000035.1:0-87879 GCF_042799475.1 Kitasatospora sp. NPDC057692
CGGCGCGGTGTCCCGCGCCGCCCGGCGGCAGGCCGCTCAGAGCTCCAGGGTCACCTGGTACTCCGTCAGCCAGGCGTCGAGGTCCAGCGCCAGATCGGTCGCCAGCCGGACCGTCTGCGGGTCGGTGTCCGGCGCCAGCGCGTCGGACACCGCCCGCCGGTCCAGCAGGGCGAGGGCGGGGGAGCCGGGGTCGGCGGCCAGCGCGGCGAGCTCGCCGCGCAGCAGCTGCGGGTAGCGCGGGTCCTGCACGATCGGGTACGGGCTCTTCATCCGGTCGGCGATCTCGGGCGGCAGCACGTCCCGCACGGCGGCGCGCAGCAGGCTCTTCTCCCGGCCGTCGAAGTGCTTCATCGCCCACGGCGTGTTGAAGACGTACTGCACCAGCCGGTGGTCGCAGAACGGCACCCGCACCTCCAGCCCGGTGGCCATGCTCATCCGGTCCTTGCGGTCCAGCAGGATGCAGGCGAAGCGGGTCAGGTTGAGGTACGACACCTCCCGCATCCGCCGTTCGAACGGGTCGGCGTCCGGCAGGTGCGGGACCTCGGTGAGCGCCTCCCGGTAGCGGGCCTGCCGGTAGCCGTCCAGGTCGAGCTTGCCGAGCAGCTCCCGGTCCAGCAGCTGTTCGCGCGGTCCGCTGCCGGTGCCGCCGAGGCTGCTCAGCACGGGCGCCCAGGGGAAGTCGTCGGCGTGGACGAGCCGTGGGTCGTGGAACCAGCGGTAGCCGCCGAACAGCTCGTCCGCGGACTCGCCGGACAGCGCCACCGTGGAGCGCTCGCGCACGCCGCGGAAGAGCAGCAGCAGCGAGGCGTCCATGTCGCCGACCCCGCCCGGCAGGTCCCGGGCGCGCAGGGTGGCCAGCCGCTGGGCCGGGGCGCCGAGGTCGGCGGTGTCCAGCTCGATCACCCGGTGGTCGGCGCCCACGTGCCGGGCGAGCATCTCCGCGTACGGGCCGTCCGGGGTGCCGCGCACGGCGTCCGGGGCGAAGTGCTCGGACTGGCCGGTGAAGTCGACCGCGAAGGAGCGGATCGGGCCGGCGCCGGCGGCGCGCAGCGTCCGGGCGGCCAGGGCGGTGACCGCGCTGGAGTCCAGGCCGCCGGAGAGCAGCGAGCAGAGCGGGACGTCGGCCTCCAGCTGGCGGTGGACGATGTCCTCCAGCAGTGCCCGGACGGTGCCGATCGTGGTGGCGAGGTCCTGGGTGTGCTCGCGGGCCTCCAGTGACCAGTACCGCCGCACCGTGGTGCCCTGGCGCCGCACCCGGACCACGTGGCCGGGCCGGACCTCGGCGACGCCCCGGTACGGGGTGCGCCCCGGGGTGCGGGCCAGCGTGAGCAGCTCGCGCAGCCCGTCCAGGTCGACCACCGGGCGCACCGAGGGGTGGGCGAGCAGCGCCTTCGGCTCGGAGCCGAAGACCACGCCGTCCGGCGTCGGGTGGTAGTGCAGCGGTTTGACGCCCATCCGGTCGCGGACCAGCAGCAGTTCCTCGGTGCGGGCGTCCCAGACGGCGAAGGCGAACATGCCGTTGAGCCGTTCGGCCAGGTGTTCGCCCCACTCCAGGTAGGCGCGCAGCACCACCTCGGTGTCGCTGCGGGTGCGGAAGCGGTGTCCGACGGCCTCCAGTTCGGCGCGCAGCTCGCGGTGGTTGTACACCTCCCCGCTGTAGCTGAGGACGGCCAGCAGCCGGCCGTCGTGCTCGGCGGTCATCGGCTGGACGCCGCCCTCCAGGTCGAGCACCGCGAGGCGCCGGTGGCCCAGCGCGGCGTGCCGCTCCAGGTGGACGCCGCCGGCGTCCGGGCCGCGGCAGAGCTGGGTGTCCGTCATGGCCCCGAGCACCGCACGCTCGCGGGTGAGGTCACGGTCGTACGCGACCCATCCGGTGATCCCGCACATCAGCAAGCCTCCGGTTCTTCCGACACTCTTCCGACGCTCCCGTTCCTCCCCCGGACCCCCCGGTGTGTGAGCAAGTCATCACGCTACGTGGTCACCCGTGCGGCTACAAGACCCCCGTTCATGCTTCGAACACAGCGGGATCCTGCCCGATTTCGGGCAGGATCTTTGATCTTTCGGCGAGAGGCCGCCTAGGCTCCCCACTCGTGTCCAGCCCGACCGGTCCTTCGCACCCTCACGACGACCTGCTCGCCCACCTCACCCGGACCAGCCCGCTCGGGCCCCGGGAGGCGGCGCGGGTGGTGGCGGAGGTGCTGGCGTACTTCTCCGAGACCACCGAGGAGTACGTCCGGCGCCGCCACGGCGAGCTGCAGGCACGCGGCCTGACCAACGAGCGGATCTTCGCCCGGCTCGCCGAGGAGCTGCCGGCCCGCCGGGTCGCGGCACCCGAACTCTCGGCCCGCCAGCTGCGCCGGATCGTCTACGGCTGACCGGCCCGCGTTCAGGTCTTGTCGGCACGGCGCGACCGGCCGGCCTCGTCTTCACGGAACCAAGGAGTCCACCATGTGCGGAATCGTGGCCTACATCGGCCCCAAGGACGCGACCCCCTTCCTGCTGGAGGGCCTCGCCCGGCTGGAGTACCGCGGCTACGACTCGGCCGGCGTCGCCGTCGCCGGACGCACCGGCGGCGTCAAGGTCCGCAAGGTCAAGGGCCGGGTCGCCGACCTCGCCGCCGAGGTCCCGGCCCGCTTCAAGGGCACCACCGGCATCGGCCACACCCGCTGGGCCACCCACGGCGTCCCCAGCGACGCCAACGCCCACCCGCACCTGGACAACGCCGAGCGCATCGCCGTCGTCCACAACGGCATCGTCGAGAACGCCGACGAGCTGCGCGTGCGGCTCGCCGCCGAAGGCGCCGTCTTCCGCTCCGAGACCGACACCGAGGTGCTGTCCCACCTGATCGCCGCCCACGCCACCGAGGGCGTGGAGCTGGAGGAGGCCGTGCGCGCCGCCCTCGGCAAGGTGGTCGGCACCTACGGCATCGCCGTCCTCGACGCCGAGCGGCCCGACCGCGTCGTGGTCGCCCGCAACGGCAGCCCGATCGTGCTCGGCATCGGCGAGAAGGAGATGTTCGTCGCCTCCGACGTCTCCGCCCTGGTCCGCTACACCCGCCAGGTCGTCCACCTGGAGGACGGCGAGCTGGCCACCGTGCGCGCCGACGGCTTCCGCACCTTCACCGAGGACGCCCGCACCACCCACCGCCAGCCGTCCACCGTCGACTGGGAGATCGACTCCTACGACACCGGCGGCTACGAGCACTTCCTGCTCAAGGAGATCCACGAGCAGCCCGGCTCGGTCGAGCGCACCCTCAGCGGCCGCCTCGACGAGCGGTTCGCCACCGCCCACCTCGGCGGCCTCAACCTGGACGCGCGCGAGCTGCGCGAGATCCGCCGGGTCAAGATCCTCGGCTGCGGCTCCGCCTACTACGCCGGCGAGATGGGCGCCCAGCTGATCGAGGAGCTGGCCCGGATCCCCGCGCACAGCGAGCCCGCCTCCGAGTTCCGCTACCGCAACCCGGTCATCGAGGCCGACACCCTCTACATCGCGGTCAGCCAGTCCGGCGAGACCTACGACACCCTCGCCGCGGTCCAGGAGGTCAAGCGCAAGGGCGGCCGGGTGCTCGGCGTCGTCAACACCGTCGGCAGCGCCATCGCCCGCGAGTGCGACGGCGGCATCTACCTGCACGCCGGCCCGGAGATCTCGGTCGCCTCCACCAAGGCGTTCACCTCCACCGTCGTCGCCTTCGCGCTGCTCGCCCTGCACTTCGGCCGGATCCACGACCTCTCGCCCGCCGACGGCCGCCGGATCGTCTCCGCCCTCAACGCGTTGCCCGGCCAGATCCGGGAGATCCTCGCCCAGAGCGACGAGATCGCCGGCCTCGCCGCCGAGTACGCCGACTCCACCGGGATGATGTTCATCGGCCGGGTGCGCGGCTACCCGGTCGCCCGCGAGGGCGCGCAGAAGCTCAAGGAGATCTCCTACGTGCACGCCGAGGCCTACCCGGCGAGCGAGCTGAAGCACGGTCCGCTGGCCCTGATCAGCCCCGAGCTGCCCACCGTCGCCCTCGTCCCGGACGACGAGCTGCTCGACAAGAACCTCACCACCCTCGGCGAGATCAAGGCCCGGGCCGGCCGGGTCCTCGCCGTCGCCCACCGGCGCCCCGACGCCAGGCTCGCCGACCACTGCATCCTGGTGCCCAAGAGCGAGCCCGAGCTGGACCCGCTGCTGCTCAACATCCCGCTCCAGCTGCTCGCCTACCACGCCGCCGTGGCCCTGAAGCGCGACGTCGACAAGCCCCGCAACCTCGCCAAGAGCGTCACCGTCGAGTAGCCGGGCGCACCCGCCGGGGCCGGCCGGGGGAGGCCCGGCCGGCCCCGGCGCGACGGCGCGGGGTCCTCCGGCGGAGGTCAGTAGTCCGCGCTGGGGGCGCGGGTGGTGGGGCCGAGGTCGGGTTCGCCGCGCAGTTCCAGCGACTCGCCGTGGCGGGCGAGTTCGAGGACGACGAGGGTGTTGCGGCCCGGCCGCCAGAGCGGGGCCGGCGCGTACAGGGTGCGCTGCGGGCCCTCGTCGGTGTGGCGGCCGAGCAGGAAGCCGTTCAGCCAGAGCAGTCCGCGGCCCCAGCCGGGGAGGGCGACGAAGGCGTCGGCGGGGGCGTCGAGGTCGGTCTCGAAGCGGTGGAAGGCGGGGTCGCCGTCGGCGGTGTCGAGGGCGTCCCGGAAGACGAGGTCGGTGAGGTCGGTGAGCGGGAGCGGGCGGATCTCCCAGCCGTGCAGCCGCTGGCGCTCGTGCGAGACGCCGCGCCGGATGCCCTTGCGGTCGTCCAGCTGGGGGCCGTAGTTGGCCCGGCCGAGGGCCTCGACCAGGATGTCCAGGGTGACGCCGGCGGGGCCGGCGGCCAGCGGGAGGGTCTCGCCGGGGCGGTTGCGGTCGAGGACGCCGAGCGGGCGGCCGTCGGCGAAGACCTGCGCGCGGTCGCCGATGCCGTCGACGCGCAGCGGGAGTTCGGGGCGCGGGCCGGGGACGTGCGTGCGGTAGTGGATCAGGCCGAGCGACTGGCCGAGGCGCTCCATCGGCTCGGGGACGGGGCGGTGGACGGGGGTGGAGAGGGCGTCGAGGGAGTCGAGCAGGCGGGCCCGGCCGCTCGCGTGCTCCAGCCGGCGCGGCGCCAAGCGGGGTGGCAGGGCCGGGAGTTCGACGTCGGGCAGCGGGAGGTGCTTGCCGATGACGGCCCGCAGCGCGTGGAACTTCTCGGTCAGCTCGCCCGCCTCGCCGATCGGCGCGTCGTAGTCGTAGCTGGTGCCGGTCGGCTCGTAGCCGGGGGTGTCCGGGCCGGTACCGGAGTGGTTGGCGCCCGCCCAGAGGCCGAAGTTGGTGCCGCCGTGCGCCATGTAGAGGTTGACGGAGGCGCCGGTGGCGAGGAGTTCGTCGAGCGAGGCGGCGGTCTCCCCGGCGTCCCGGACGTGGTGCGGCCCGCCGATCCGGTCGAACCAGCCGATCCAGAACTCCATGGCGGCCAGCGGGCCCTCGGGCTGCCGCCGGCGCAGCACCTCGAAGCGCTCGGGGGCGCGGGAGCCGAAGGTGGCGGTGGCCAGCAGGCCCGGGACGGCGCCGCCCTGCTGCATGAAGTCCTCGGCGCCGTCGGCGGTGAACAGCAGGCAGTCGACGCCGCGCGCGACCAGGCCGTCGCGCAGGTGTGCCAGATAGGCGGCGTCGTTGCCGTAGCTCCCGTACTCGTTCTCCACCTGGACCGCCACCACCGGGCCGCCCCGGCGGCCCAGCAGCGGCAGCAGCTCCGGCACCAGGGCGTCGAACCAGCCGTCCACCGCGGCGAGGAAGGCGGGGTCCGAGCTGCGCAGCCGGATCCCGTCCACGGCCAGCAGCCGGGCCGGCAGGCCGCCGAACTCCCACTCGGCGCAGATGTACGGGCCGGGGCGGAGGATCACGTCCAGCCCGTGCCGCTCGGCCAGCCGGACGAACCGGGCGACGTCCCGCCAGCCGGTGAAGTCGAAGCCGGCGCCGGGGAGTTCGTGGAAGTTCCAGGGGATGTAGGTGTCCACCGTGTTGACGCCCAGGGCGCGCAGCCGGGCCAGCCGGTCGTCCCACAGCCCGGGGTGGACTCGGAAGTAGTGCAGAGCGCCGGAGACGACGCGGTGCGGGGCGCCGTTGCGGCGGAACCCGCTGCCGTCGAAGTCGAGCTCGATCATGCGGACCAGCTTTCGGTGGTGACGGGGGTGACGCGGGCCGCCGGGGGTCGGGCCCGGCGGTCGGGATCCCGGAAGCGTCGCAGGACCGAACGGGCGGTGCGGCGTGATCGTGCCCGCGCCGCGCGGGGGTTCTCCGGGCGCCGCCGCCGACCTAGACTGCTCAGCTCGCGCGGCACTACCGACGGGTAGGTAGGGAACCCCGGTCCGGTGCCGCCACCGACTGGCAGGGATGGGGAGTCCGGATGGCCGACGAGCGGGTGCACGCCTACGGGGACGACGCGCTGGGGGAGCACGACGCGGTGGCCCTGGCCGCCCTGGTGCGGACCGGCGAGGTGAGCCCCGCCGAGCTGGCGGCGGCCGCCGCGGCCCGCGCCGAACGGGTGGACGCGGCGCTCGCCCCGGTCGCCTTCGCCGCGTACGGGCGGCCGTACGGCGGGGACGGTCCCCGCTCGGACGCGCCGCTGTACGGCGTGCCGAGCTACCTCAAGGACAACACCGACCTGCGCGGCATGCCCACCGGCCAGGGCAGTTCGGCCTTCCGCGCCCGGCCCGCCCGCCGCACCGCCGGCTTCGCCGAGCAGTTCCTCGGTACCGGCCTGTCCGTCCTCGGCAAGACCAGGCTGCCGGAGTTCGGCCTCAACGCCTCCACCGAGTACGCCGCGGCCCGCCCGGTCCGCAACCCCTGGCGGACTTCGCACTCGCCGGGCGCCTCCTCCGGCGGCGCGGCCGCGCTGGTCGCCTCCGGCGTCGTCCCGATCGCGCACGCCAACGACGGCGGCGGCTCGATCCGGATCCCCGCCGCCTGCTGCGGCCTGGTCGGCCTCAAGCCCACCCGCGGCCGGATGGTGCCCAACGCGCAGGGCCGCCGGCTGCCGGTCGACCTGGTCACCGACGGCGTGCTGACCCGCTCCGTGCGCGACACCGCCGCCTTCCTCGCCGCCGCCGAACGCCACCACCGCAACCCGGCGCTGCCCCCGCTCGGCCTGGTCGAGGGCCCCGGCGGGCGCCGGCTGCGGATCGGGCTCGCGGTGGACTCCCCGACGGCGCCCACCGACGGGCCGACCCGGGCGGCGGTCGAGGAGACCGCCGCCCGGCTCGCCGCGCTGGGCCACGAGGTGACGCCGGTGGAGCTGCCGTTCGGCGAGGAGTTCTCCCGGGACTTCGTCCTCTACTGGGGCTACATCGCCTTCCTGATCGCCACCACCGGCCGGCTGACCGTCGACCCGGGCTTCCGGGCGGCCCGGCTCGACGGGCTGACCACCGGTCTGCGGCGGCTCTTCCACCGCGAGTTCGCCAGGGTGCCGGGCGTGGTGCGGCGGCTGCGCGGCGCCGAGCGGACGTACGCGGGGATGTTCCGCACCCATGACGCGGTCCTGTCGCCGGTGCTGGCGCACGTCCCGCCGCCGATCGGCCACCTGAGCCCGAACGTCGAGTTCGGCGAGCTGCTGGAGCGGCTCACCCGCTACGTCGCCTTCACCCCGGTCAACAACGTCTCCGGCGGCCCCGCCGTCGCGCTGCCGGTCGGCGCGAGCCCCGAGGGCCTGCCGGTGGGCGTGCACCTGTCGGCCGCCCACGGCGGGGAACGGGTGCTCCTGGAACTGGCGTACGGGCTGGAGGCGGACCGCCCCTGGCGGCGGATCCAGGACTGACCGCCCCGGGAACCGTCAGCCGAGGACCGGGGAGGCGATCGCGCAGGCCGCGCGGACCTCGCGGCGCAGCGGGGCGAGGACGTCGTCGCCGGTGCCCGTGCCGCCGCCGGGAGCCGCCCCGGGCCCGGCGGGGGCGCCGTCGGGCGGGGCCGGGAGCGGGTTTCCGGTGCGGAGCGCCTCGGCCAGCGCGGCGAGGTCGCCGGCGATGGCGGCGACCTCCTGCGCGGGCGGTGCCGGGACGCCGTGCTCGACCCGCACCCGGGTGGCGGTGGTCGCCTCCACCACCCGCTCCACCGCGATCACCAGCGGCCACCACGCGGCGGCCCGGGTCCCGGTCGGCGGCGGCTCGGTGAGCGCCCGCTGGAACTCGGAGCGGACCGCCGAGAGGTCCCGGTAGAGCCGCCGCCGCCGGCGCGGCCGGGAGGGCTGGTCGCGGCCGGGGGCGGCGGCGAAGGCCAGCGCCACGTACCCGGCGGTGTCCGCGACCGCGTCCGCCAGCCGGTCGCCGATCCTGGTGTGCCAGGACTCCGGCCAGCAGAGGTAGCCCGCCACCAGGGCGATCCCGCAGCCGATCAGCGAGTCGTACAGCCGGGGCAGCACCAGTCCGAAGCCCTGGTGGTTGAGCAGGTCGGAGAGCAGCAGGATGACCGGCGTGATGGCCGCCGTCTGGAAGGCGTAGCCCTTCGCCGAGAACGCCGGGATCAGGGTGGCCAGCAGCGCGATGGTCGGCACGTCCCACCAGCCGCGCGGCACCTCGGCGAGCACCGGGATCGCGATCAGCAGCCCGAGGGCCGTGCCGAAGGCGCGCAGCACGGCGCGCGAGAACACCGAGCCGAAGTCCGGCTTCAGGACGAAGGTGACGGTCAGCGCGACCCAGTACGAGCGGGGCACCGGCAGCACCGAGACCAGCGCCTGGGCCAGGCCGATGCACAGCGCCAGCCGCAGGCCGTACCGCCAGGACGCGCCGGACAGCAGCGCCGCCCGCGCGGCTTGCCGGACCCGCTCGCCGGGGGCGGCGGGGCGGCCGAGCCGGTCGGGGTCGGCGTCGCCGCGCCCGGGCTCGGCGTCGACGGCGGCCGCGTAGCGCAGGGCCTGGTCCAGGGCCCGTTCCGACGGCCCGGTAGGCGGCGGCAGGGTGAGGAAGGCGGCGGGGTCCTCGTCCGGGGCGGGGGCGGCCCGGCCGTGCTCGACGGCGTCGGCGAGCCTCAGGACGGCGGCCGGGTACGCCTCCGGCAGCGGGCCGAGCCGGTCGACCGGGCGCAGCTTCGCGGCGGAGGCCGCCTCGACGACCGGTATCAGCGCGTTGAGCCGGGCGATCAGCCGGGCCAGCCCGGGCGAGCGGCCGTGCCGGCGGGTGCGGTGGGCGAGCAGCAGGTCGTACGAGGAGTTGAGCGACTGGGTGACGGCCAGCCGCCGTTCGTCGTGCTCCGGGGTCCCGGCGGCGCGGACGAACGCGGCGACGGCCCGGTAGCTGCCGGCCACCGCCGCCCGTTCCGGTACGCCGCCGCGCAGCGGCCAGGCGAACAGGGTGAGCAGCAGCACCACCGCGCCGCCGGCCAGCAGCAGCAGCGGCGCCGTCCACCACGGGCGCGGCATCGGCAGGCCAGCCCCGACGACGGCGTTGAGCAGGAGCAGCAGGCCGGAGACGGAGGCGACCGAGCCGATCGAGGAGATCATTCCGGAGACCAGTGCGACCAGCGTCAGGACGGCGACGGCCGTCCAGTCGCGGCCGAACACCACGGTGCCGAGCGCGACGCCGACGGCGCCGAACAGTTGGGGCACGGCGATGTTGAAGACCCGCATCCGGTAGGCGTCGGCGGTGTCGCCGATGACGGCGGACAGCGCGCCCATCGACGCCAGCGCCCCGTACACCGGCCTGCCCGCCGCCAGCCCGACGGCCAGCGGCGCCCCCAGCGCCACGGCGGCCCGGGCCACCGCCGCCCACGGGACCGGCGCCGGCTGCGGCCGCAGCCCGGCGGTCAGCCACTTCGGAGGTGAGAGCCGGCCACCCGGCGCGTCCTGTGCCATGCCGTCAACCTACGGCGCCCGCCCGCGCGGCCCCGGGCGCGGCACGCGCGGGGTGGGCGGGTCCGCTTCCGGTGGTCGCCGGTGAGCCGGTTCTCAGCGGTCCCGCGCTGTCGCCACGGGCGCGGGTGCGGCGGTTGGTTCCGGTGGGAGGGTGGATCCCGCCGGGTGGCGCCGCCGCCCCGGGCGCGGCATGCGCGGGCCTGTGGTGCGGGCCGGAGTGGGGTCGTCGGCTCGGCCGCGCGGGCGGAGTGCCGGGCCGAGCGTGCGGGCACGTGCGGCTGTCGGGGCGGCCGAAGGACGCCGGTCCGCCGCGGCGCCGACGTGCCGGCTGTGGTGGACGGCTTCCGGCTGCCGGACCCGCCCTCAACTGTGATCCGGGCCCGGCGCCACTCCGGTCGCCGTGGCGCCGGCCCGGGCGGCGGCATCGGACCGGCTCGCCGACCGTCGCGGACGGGTGGGCGTCGGTCAGGTGGGCGTCGGTCAGGTGGGCGCCGGTCAGGTGGCGGCGGGCTCGGGGGACGGGAGCGGGGTGTCGGCGGGGCGGGGGGTGGTGGGCAGGTCGCGGGTGCGGCCGACGGGGGAGAGGAGCAGGACGAGCGCGGCCAGGGGGACGCCGGCGGTGGTGATCCACACGGCCGGGCGCAGGCCGAGCGCGGTGCCGAGGGCGCCGGCCAGCAGGGCGCCGAGCGGGATGGTGCCGTAGCTGAGGACGGCCCCGCCGGCGCTGATGCGGCCGAGCAGCTCGGGCGGGCAGTAGCGCTGCTGGAAGCTCGACTTGACCACGTTTCCGGCCACCACCCCCGCCGAGACGCCGAACCCGCCCGCGGCGTAGCAGAGCACGCCCGCGCCGGGGCCGGTGAGCGGGATCAGCAGGGCGAGCGAGCACAGGCCCAGCTCGAAGAGGATCATCGCGCGGGCCGTGCCGATCCGCGCGGCGACCCGGCGGGCCGTGAAGGCGCCGAGGACGCCGCCGCTGCTGACCGTCGCGATCAGCCCGCCGACGGTGCCCGGGGCGAGGCCGACCTCGCGGACCAGGAAGGCGACCTGGATCGACTGGTAGCCCATCAGCGCCAGGTTGGAGGCGCCCGCGAACAGGGCGAAGGTGCGCAGCCAGGGGTCCCCGGCGAGCAGCCGCAGGCCCTCGCCGACCTCGCGGCGCAGGGACCGGTCGGCGGCGGTGCGGGGCGGCGTCTCGCGGTGCCGGATCCGGCCCAGGCAGAGCAGCGAGACCAGGAAGGTTGCCGCGTTCGCGAACATGCCGTTGGCGGCGCCCGCGAGTTGGGCGATCAGGCCGCCGGAGCCGAGACCGGCGATCTGGGCGGCGGAGGCGCTGCCGTGCAGTTTGGCGTTGCCCTCGGGCTGGTCGGCGGGGGAGAGCAGGTCGGGCAGGTAGGCGGTGTAGGCGGTCTGGAAGAAGACGGCCGCGGTGCCGGTGAGCAGGGCGACGGCCAGCAGCAGCGCGACGCTCAGCCGGCCCGTCCAGCCGGCGACCGGGACGGCGGCGAACAGCGCGAGCGAGGCGCCCGCGGCGGCCAGCATGACCGGGCGGCGGGGTAAGCGGTCCACCCAGACGCCGACCGGCAGGCCCATGACCAGCCAGGGGGCCCAGGCGGCGGCGCTCAGCAGGCCGATCTCGAAGGTGGAGGCGTGCAGTTCGGAGACGGCGATCAGCGGCATGGCGACGCCGGTGACGGAGGAGCCGAACTTGCCGGCCGTCTCGCCGCACCAGAGCAGGCGGAAGTCGCGGTGGCGGCGCAGCAGGCTGCGGGGGGCGGTGGCCTCGTGGTTCACTCGGCGCTCCGGGTGTCCTCGGGGCCGCCGGGTGCCCCGGGCTGCGGGCGGCGCGGGAAGGACTGGAGCTGGACGACGACCGGCAGCGCCTCCGGGTCCGGCTCGGCGTCCGGGGCCGGCTGGTGGCGGCGGATGACGGCGAACAGCTCGTCGTTGAGCTCCCGGAGCTGGTCCGGGGTCAGCCGCAGCCGGCTCCAGTCCGAGATGGTCCCGGCGCTGCGCCACTCGGCCGGCCAGTCCTCGGTGATGTAGGTGTTGATCCGGTTGAAGTACTGTCCGACGAGTTCGTGCAGGTAGAGCGAGACCGCGCCGCGGCTGTCCGGGTCGTCGTGGAAGTCGCCGGTGTCGAGCCGGTTGGTGACGGGAACGCGCCGCCACCAGCGCTCGCGCTTGGTGCCGCGGCCGGTCTCCTCCTCGATGAACCCGTGCTCGGCGAGGTGGCGCAGGTGCCAGCTGACGGTGCCGGTGTTCTCGCCGAGCCGCTCGGCGAGCCGGGTGGCGGTCGCCGGGCCGTCGAGGCTCAGCAGTTCGAAGATCTTCATCCGCAGCGGGTGCGCGAGGCCGCGCAGGCTGCGGGCGTCGAGGCGGCGCATCGGCCGCTCGGGCTCGCCGGGGGCGGGGGTGCCGGGATGTTCGGTGGGCATGGCGGAATCGTAGAATGCAGAGACTTCTCTGCATAGAGGTCTCTGCAGAGAAGTCTCTGTAAGGCGAAGGAGGATCGGCTACCGGATGTCGGTCCCGCTGTGCCGGGCCAGGGCCTCGCGCAGCCGGGTCAGCCGGGCGATCTCCGCGTCCAGGGCGGCGAGCCGCTGTTCGATCACCGGGGCGAAGGTGTCCGGCCCGAAGTCCCCCTCGGACGCGCAGCTGCGCGGCGGGTCCGCGGCGAGCAGGTCCAGCCGGTGCGAGCGGCTGGCGAGGTCCTCGACGGTGAGTCCGAGGGCCAGCAGCGCCCGGATCACCCGCACCCGGTTCACCGCCTGGGGCCCGTACTCGCGCTGGCCCGCGGCGGTGCGGGCGGGCGGTGGCAGCAGGCCCCGTTCCTCGTAGAAGCGCAGCGCCCGCGGTGTGGTGCCCGCGGCCGCCGCCGCGTCGCCGATCCTCATCCGTCCCGCCATCCGCCCTCCCCGAGCGCGTCCCGCCTAAAGTTCGACGACCATGGCGCCGAAGACGTCTCCGTCGATCAGTCGGGACAACGCTCCGGGGGCCTGCTCGATGCCCGGCAGGACCGTCAGCGGCACGGTCAGCAGACCGGCGCGCAGCCAGCCGCCGAGGCGCTCACGCCACTCCGGATCCAGCTCCTCGTAGCGCTGCGCGCTGATGCCGTGCACGGTGACGTTCCGGGTGAGCAGCCGGAAGCTGTCCACCACGGTCGGCGCGTCGGCGCCGCGCCGGGCCGGGTCCAGCTGCCCGGCCAGCGCGCCGATCAGGGCGAACCGCGCGCCCGGGCGGGCGGCGTCCACGGCCGCCGTCAGCTGCTCGCCGCCGACCATGTCCAGCAGCACGTCGATGCCGTCCGGGGCGGCCGCGGCGAGCTGGTCGGCGATCGGGCCCGCGCCGCGCACCAGCACGGCGTCGAAGCCGAACTCGTCGGTCAGCCGCTTCGCCTTGGCGGCCGAGCCGGTGGTGCCGATCACCCGGGCCGCCCCGAGCAGCCGGGCCACCTGCCCGGACACCGTGCCGACCGCCCCCGCCGCGCCGGTGACCAGGACGACGTCCCCCTCCCGGACCGCCGCCGCCCGGGTCAGCGCGCCGTAGCCCACGAGGCCGGGTGAGAGCAGGGCGAGCGGGTCGGGGAAGCCGTCGGCCACCCGGGTGAACGCGGCGGCCCCGGCGACCGCGTGGTCGCGCCAGCCGAGCAGGTGGGTGACCAGATCGCCGGGGCGCAGCGGGCCGCCGGCCGGCGCGGCCAGGACCTCGCCGACGGCCGGCCCGAGCAGCGGGTCGCCCGGCCGGATCGTGAAGGGCGCGTCGGCGAAGGCGCCGCCGATGAGCGTGCGCAGGCCGGGGAAGACCACGAAGCCCCGGTTGCGGACGAGCACTTCGTCCGGGCCGGGGGCCGGCAGCGGGCGCTCGGCCACGGTGAAGTGCTCGGGGCGGGGCAGTCCGGGCGGGGCGGTGACGAGCCGGACCTCGCGGACGGTGGTGGGGAAGGACGGCACGGGCGGACTCCAGGGTGTGCGGGCGGTGGCGCGGCGGCCGTTCCGCCGCGCCGTGCGGGGACGCTAACCCCTGCCCCGCGCGTCAGGGGCAAGCCCGCCGATCCGTGCGCCGTGATCACCCGGCGGGCGGCCCGGTGATCTTCTAGAGTCACCTCCGGTATGGCAGCACGACCGTATGGCAGCGCGACCGTATGACCGCACGACCGCACCACCGCACGACCGCACGACCGCACGCACCGGCACCACGGAGAGGCAGCACCACCATGACCGAGCAGCAGGCACCCGCGCCCTTCCAGCCCGTCGACGAGGACTGGCGGACCGCCCTGGTCGTCGTCGCCCACCCCGACGACATGGAGTACGGCGGGGCCGCCGCCGTCGCCCGGTGGACGGACCAGGGCAAGAAGGTCGTCTATGTGATGGTCACCAGCGGCGAGGCCGGCATCGACGGCACGGCCCCCGAGCAGTGCGGCCCGCTGCGCGAGGCCGAGCAGATCGCCTCCGCCGCCCTCGTCGGCGTGGACACCGTGGAGTTCCTCGGCCACCCGGACGGCGTCGTCGAGTACGGCCTGCCGCTGCGCCGCGACATCGCCCGCGCGGTGCGCCGGCACCGTCCGGACATCGTGATCACCAACAACTTCCGCGACACCTGGGGCGGGGTCTTCCTCAACCAGGCCGACCACATCGCCGTCGGCCGGGCCACCCTGGACGCGGTGCGGGACGCGGGCAACCGCTGGGTCTTCCGCGAGCTGGTGGACGAGGGGTACGAGCCGTGGGACGGCGTCAAGGAGATCTGGGCGGCCGGCTCCCCCGAGTCCGCGCACGCGGCGGACACCACCGAGCACTTCGACCGCGGCGTCGCCTCGCTGGAGGCCCACAAGGCCTACCTGGCCGGCCTCGGCGGCGCGATGGCGGACGCCCGCGGCTTCCTGGAGGGCGCCGGCCGCGGCGCGGGCACCCGCCTCGGGACGCGCTTCGCCGTCGCCTTCGAGGTCTTCCCGCTCCGCTAGGGATTGCCGGACACGCCCCGGGACGCCGGTCCGGCCGGGCGGGCGACGGGGTTGCGGCGCAGGGCGAGGACGGTGAGGTCGTCCCGGCGGCGGCCCCGGCTGTAGCGGAGGACGTCCTCGTCGACGGCCTCGGGGAGCCGGTCCGGGGTGCGGTCGCCGAGGGCGCGCAGCCGCTGCTCGACCGGGTAGAAGGCGCCCGTGCCGTCCTGCGCCTCGGTGACCCCGTCGGTGAGCAGTACCAGCGTCCCGTCGGCGGGGAGGTCGAACCACTGGACGGTCCGCACCTCCCCGGCCAGGTCGGCGAGCCCGAGCGGCACGCCGGGGGCCAGCGGGACGGCCTCCGCCGCCCCGTCGGCCAGCAGGTACGGGGCGAGGTGGCCGCAGTTGACCGCCTGCACGGCGGCCGTGCGGTCCAGGCAGAACACGGTGGCGGTGACGAAGCGCTCGGCCTCGCCGCTCTGCGCCGCGTACGCGTTGTGCCGGGTGACCGCGGCCTCCAGGGCGAGGGCGACGTCGGTGAGCGCGGGCTCGCGGAAGGCCGCCTCGCGGAAGGCGCCCAGCACGGCGAAGCCGGTGCCGATCGCGGGCAGGCCCTTGCCCTGGACGTCACCGATGACAATCCGGGTGCCGTAGGGAGTGTCGGCGATGTCGTAGAGGTCGCCGCCGACCATGGCGTCCTCCTCGATCGGCCGGTAGCGGCCGTGCAGCAGGACGTCGGGGGTCAGGGCGGGCAGCGGGCGCAGCAGTTGGCGCTGGAGGGCGACGGCGCTCTGCCGCATCCGGTGGAGTTCGCGCTCGCGCCGCACCCGGCGGGCGCAGAGCAGCACGGCGACGACCGAGGCGCCGACGACGGTGGCCAGCGTCAGCGCCCGCCCGTTGATCGACTCCGGCGGGAAGTACACCGAGCTGACGATGATCACCCCGGTGACCCAGATCGCCGCGCCGACGGTCTGGGCGAGCGTGCCCAGGCCGGCCAGCAGCGCGGGGACGAACACCAGCAGCAGGACGAGCCGGGCGCTGGTGCCGCCCACCGCCTGCGCGCCCAGGGCCACGGCGGTGGCCCCGAGAACGGCCAGGACGACGGTCCGGTTGGCGGGCGCCCGGTGCGCTTCCTCGCTCCGGGGGCCCCTGCGCGTGCCGACCTCGGCCATCCTCGCCTCCCAGGTGATCGTTTCCAGGCTCACCGGCCGGGCCGCCGGTCGCAACCGCGCCCGGCCCCGGGGGCCGCGCAGCAGGTGGCGGGCGGTGAGCAGGACGGCGAGCACGCCGAGCGCGAGCAGCAGCCACAGCTGGTAGCGCACCGCCGTCCGCCAGACCGTGCCGACGTGGCTGCCGGCCAGGTAGCCGACGGCGGACCACACGCCCACCCAGAGCGCCGCGCCGAGCACGTTGAACACCTGGAACCGGGGCCAGGGCATGCCGGTCGTCCCGGCGATGATGCCGCTGGTCTGCCGCAGCCCGTCGACGAACCGGGCGACGGTCACCACCTGGCCGCCGTGCCGCTCGAAGAACACCTCCGCGCGGGCCGTCCGCTCCGGCGTGAGCAGCACGTACCGGCCCCAGCGGTGCACGAAGGCGCGGCCGCCGGTGGCGCCGATCAGGTGGCCGAGGGTGTTGCCGAGCACGGCCGCCGCGAAGGCGATCGCCACCACGGCGGCGAACTCCAGGTGGCCGGTGCCCGCGAAGACGGCGGCCAGCACCAGGACGGTCTGCCCGGGCGCGGGGATCCCGCAGTTGTCGAGCAGCACGAACAGGGCCAGCGCCGGGTAGCCGTACTGCTCCAGCAGCGGCGCGAGCGCGGCCAGCGGCCCGGGCAGGGCCGGGGTGCCGGCGGCGGAGGCCGCCGCGGGCAGCACGGCTCACCGCCCCGGGCCGGACGGGCGCGGGGCGGTGGCCGGTGGCGTCAGTGGATCGCCTCGCGGGGTTCGATGTTGCAGTCCGGGCCGGGGTAGACCAGGCCGGTGTGGCCGTCCTCGAAGCGGACCATGTAGGGCGGTTGGCCGTCCTGGCCGCGCACCTCCACGATCTCGCCCTTCTGGTCGACCATGCCCACCGCCCGGCTGTGGATGTGGAGCTGGTCGCCTACCGCTGCGTGCATGGTCTTGCTCCTCGGGTGTCGGGGGGACAGCGGGGACCGGTGGGCCGGCTGGTGCCGCCCTCCTGTCTCCACTGTGCTGCCCGCCCGCCCGGGCCGCAACGGCTCGCCGGGGCCCGCCGGGGGCCGGCGGCGGGTCTGTGCCGCGGGCCCGCCGAGGCCGGTCACTCAGCGCGGTCCGAGCTGTTCGAGGAGGTAGCAGCGGACCAGTCGCCCGCATTCGGCGATCATCGCCGGATCGCCCTGCGGGTCGACGCGGAAGGCGAGCTTGAGCACCGCGTCGGCCGCCTCCAGGGCCACCCGCAGGGCGAGGGTGAGCGCCGCCGGGTCGGCCGTCGCGAAGAGTTCGCCGCCGAGCGCCTGGAGCCGCAGCGCGACGGCCGTGTTGTTGTCCAGCTCGGTGTCCAGCAGGTGCCGGTCGTCGTCCACGCCGCTCGGCACGGCCGGTCCGGCGAGCCCGAAGTCCACCTGCCCGAAGCCGGGGACGGACCGTTTCATCGCGACGAACTCCTCCACCGCGAGGTCGGTGAACCCGGCGGGCCCGGCCGGGGCCTCGGTGCGCAGCCGCTCGTCGAGCCGGTGCAGGTAGCGGTCGAGGTTGCGGCCGGCGAGCGCGGCGAGCAGGTCCTCCTTGCCCGCGAAGAACTGGTAGAGGGTGCCGATCGGCACCTGCGCGCGCTGCGCCACCTCCTTGGTGGTGAGCGCCGCCGCCCCGCCCTCGTCGAGCAGCGCGGCGCAGGCGTCCAGGATCCGCTCGTAGCGCTCCTGGCTGCGCTGCTGCACCGGCCTCCGCCGCCCGGGGGCCGGGTGACTCCTCGTGTCCGCGCTCATGGGGCCACTGTGCCGCATCCGCTGTTCGGCGGGCCAATCACCGGGCCCGGTGGCGGACGTTGCGCGTTCTGCGACCGGGCTAGGCTCTGCGCTGATCACCAGGGCCTGATCACCAGGGGTAGGAGAGGAAGACATGGGGCAGAAGATCATCCGGTTCTCGGACCTGACCGGCCGGCACGCGGAGGAGGACGAGCTGGTGCGGATCGTCGTCCGCGAGCACCCCGATCTGGCGGACGGCCCGGTCGAGATCGAGGCGCTGCCCGGGGAGCTGGCCGGGGTGGCGGGCCTGGCGCTCGACCTGGTGACGGTCGAGCTGCACCACCCGGACGGCGAGGAGCCGGAGACCGTCGTGATGACCGCCGAGGCGTTCGACCGGCTGGCGACGGCCGCGCCGATGGCCGAGGTGCTGCGGGGCGCCGAGCGGGCCGCGCGCACGATCCCGGTGCAGAGCGCGCCGACCGGCGCCGCCGCCCGCGAACGGGTCAACTACGCGAGCCTGGAGCACGCCGGCCGCCCCCACAAGGGCCGCACCACCGACGCCGAGAAGCAGCTCGTCCGGGAGCACCTGGACGAGGTCAACGAGCGCCTGGCCGCCGAGGGCATCCGCACCGTCGACCTGGCCAACCCGGAGCACGTCACCCGCTACGGCCTGGAGGACCTCGCCCGCGAGCGCGGCGCCACGCTCGGCTGACGCCCGCACCGCTCCCGGCGGGCGGCCGGTGCGCGCCGCCCGCCCGCCGGGAGGCGATCCCGTGCCGTGACTAGCCCTGCGGCCAGTCGATCGAGGGCGCGGGGAACCAGGTGTGGCCGTGGCGGCGCCAGGCGGGCGCCTGCGCGGCGAGCCGGGTGCGCAGGTCCTCCCAGTCGCGGGCCGGGCCCGCCGCCCAGGCGCGCTGGGCCAGTCCGGGGAGCCGGGGCAGCAGGAGGAACGACAGGTCGTCGGCGTCGCCGACGGTCTCGCACCAGACCGCGGCCTCGAACCCGGCGACGTCGAAGCCGGGATCGTCGTCGATGCCGGTGATCGGCGTGGTGCAGGCGTCGCGGACGGTGTGCGGCGGGTAGATCGGGTGGCCGATCCGCGCGCGGCGCTCCTCCGCCTCGCCGTCGACGGCCTCGGCGTAGCGCCGGTCGAGGTAGGCGCGGCCCCGCGCGGACAGGACGACCGCGGCCCGCTGCCCGCCCATCCGGACGGTGTCCGCGGCGGACTCCCGCTCGGACTCCAGGAGCAGGTCGACGACCTGCGGCGGGAGCATCGCGAGGAACGGGTGCGCGGGGTCCGGTGCCAGCTCGGGGTCGATCCACAGCTGCACCGCCTCGCCGGGCTCCGCCGCCGCGCGGACGGTCTCCTGCCAGCCGATCGGCTCCTTGCCGTGCGCGCGGACGCGTTCCCGGGCGCGGGCCACGAAGTCGTGGTGGTCCCCGGCCGGCATGCCGAAGGCCTCGTCGCCGCCGATGTGGACGAACCGTCCGGGCGTCAGCGCGGCGACCTCGGCGAGCACCTCGTCGACGAAGCGCCACACCTCCGGGCGGCCGGGCTCCAGCCACAGCGGCCGGAACTCCCCGGCGAGGAACCGGGCGAGCCGCTCCTCGGCCGTGCGCGGCAGGGAGGCGGTGTCCTGCGAGGTCAGCCCGGGACAGGCGGTGATCGCGGCGGTGCTGTGGCCGGGCATGTCGATCTCGGGCACGACGGTGATGAACCGCGCCGCCGCGTACGCGACGAGCTCGCGGTACTGGGCCTGGGTGAAGTAGGCCTCCGGGGCCAGGCCGCGGGTGAGTTCGGGCCGCGCCGTGATCTCCAGCCGCCAGGCCTGGTCGTCCGTCAGGTGGAGGTGCAGCACGTTGAGCTTGTAGCGGTCGAGCAGGTCGATCACCCGCCGCACCTCGGCCGGGGAGAACGCCGCGCGCGCGACGTCGAAGGACAGGCCGCGCCAGGCGAGGGCCGGGCCGTCGGCGGCGTCGAGCACGGGCAGTTCGATGCCCTCGGCCGTGGCGGGGAGCTGCTCGGCGAGGGCGACCAGGGTGCCGAGCCCCCGGTGGACGCCCGTCGGCGAGGCGCCCGTTACACGGATCCCCCCGGGGCCGACGGCGAGGGTGTGGCGCTCGGCGCCGAGGTCCTCGCCGGCGGCGGAGAGCCCGCGGGCCGCGGGGACGGCGGTGACGCCCGGGTCGCCGGCGTCCACGGCGAGCAGGACCGCCTCGGGCCCGGCGATACCGGTGCGGGGCCGGCCGAGCTCCAGGCCGGTCTCGGCGGCGAGGCGCTCGACGAAGAGCCCGGCGGGTCCGAGGAGGTCCTCGGTCGCGACGACCACGGGCGTGCCGGGGCGCAGGACGAACGTCCCCTCGCCCCGGACGACCGTGCGGGGAACGGGGAGGATGTGGCGCAGCGCGGCGTCGGCCGGTGCGGGCATGCTGGTCTCCTTCTTCGGGTCGGTCCGCTCCGTCGGAGCGGCCGCGGGACCGGGCCGGGTGGCGGTCCGGTCCCGCGGCGGGGTGACGCGGGGGTGGCGTACCGGCGCCTACACGGTCCCGGCGGCGGGGGTGACCGTGACGGTGTGGCCGGGGTCGGCGACGGAGGTGGCGAGGCGGAGGGTGAACTCCCCGCTCTCGGTCACCCAGGCGTGCGCGTCGGTGTCCCAGTGCTGGAAGGCGCGCGGGGCGATCTCCAGGCGCGCCCGCACGCGGCCGCCCGCCTCCGCGCGCACCGCGGTGAACCCGGCGAGCCAGGCCACCGGCCGCTCGACGGCCGAGCCGGGGCGGGAGAGGTAGGCCTGGAGGACCTGCTTGCCCGGCCGGGCGCCGGTGTTGGCGACGTCCGCCTCGACGACGAGGCGGTCTCCGGCGGTGGTGACGGAGGGCTCGCCGATCCGCCAGGTGGTGTACCCGAGGCCGGAGCCGAACGGCAGCGCGGGCGCGTGGCCGCCGGCCTGCTCGCGCTTGAGCCAGGCCCGGTAGCCGATGTGGAGGCCCTCGGTGTAGGCGAGCCGGCCCTCGTGGGGCTCGACGGTCCACACCGGGACGTCCTCCTCGCGGGCGGGCCAGCTGGTGGGCAGGCGGCCGCCGGGCTCGCGGGCGCCGGTGATCACGTCGGCGAGCGCCGCGCCGAACTCCTGGCCGGGGAACCAGGACAGCAGGACGGCGGCCACCTCGTCGAGCCACGGCATGATGACCGGGGCACCGGAGTTGACGACCACGACGGTCCGCGGGTTGGCCTCGCGGATGCGGCGGACGAGCTCGTCCTGGCCCTCGGGAAGGGTGAGGCGCGGCCGGTCGAAGCCCTCGGACTCGATGCTCTCGGTGGTGCCGACGACCACCACGGCGAGGTCGGCGGCGGCGGCCGCCCCGACCGCCGAACGGAGCTCCTCGGCGGGGTCGCCGAACACGTCCTTGGCGCCGAGCAGGACGAGGCCGAAGGGGAAGCCGCCCATGAGCGTGGGGCTGTACGTCAGGCGCAGCTCGACCGACTGGCCGAGGGCCAGGTCGCGGGTGACGGTGACGGAGGGTGGGTTCAGGACGGCGGTGACGGGGTCCTCGCCGGCGGGGGAGACGGTCTCGGCGGCCGCCGTCTCGCCGTCGATCTCCAGGGTGAACCCGCCCAGCCCGGCGAAGCCGAGGTCGTGGCGGCCGTCGCGGTCGGCGGTGACGCGGGTGGTCAGCTCGATGCGGGCGGCCCTGACCAGCCGCTCGTCGCCGAGCCAGGCGAGGCGTCCGGAGGGGGTGGTGTCCTCCGCGAACGCGGTGCCGTCCTGGTCGAGGTAGCGGACGTGGACGCCGGGGGTGCCGGTGACCGGGTCGGTGACCTGGCCGCGGGTGAAGGGGTGCAGCTCGTCGGCCGGGGGCAGACCGGGGGCGAAGGTGACGGCCTCCTCGCCGAAGGCCTCGCGCAGGCCGTCGAGCGGGGTGACCACGTGGCGCGGGAACACCGAGGCCGAGCCGCCGCCCTGGGCGCGGGCGCGCCGGGCGTGCTGGCCGATCACGGCGACCTTCAGGCCGTCCCGGGGCTCGACCGGGAGGGTGCCGTCGTTGCGGGCCAGGACCATGCCGTCGGCCGCGGTCTCCCGCAGCAGGTCCGCGATCGCGGAGTCCTCCCAGGGCCGGACGGGGACGGCCTCGGGAGCGCCCTCCAGGGCACCGACGCGGGAGGCGAGCAGCAGCAGCCGGGCGACCTTCTCGTCGATCGCGGCCTCGGGCACGTGCCCGTCCTCGACGGCCTCGACCAGCGCCCCGCCCCACGGGCCGTCCGGGCCGGGCATGACGAGGTCCTGCCCGGAGGCGGCCGACGCGTCGGTGTCGTGCACCGCGCCCCAGTCGGAGATGACGACGCCGTCGAAGCCCCACTCGTCCTTCAACGGGTCGCGCAGCAGCGGGTTGGTGGACATGGGCGCCCCGTTGACGCCGTTGTAGGCCGACATGACCAGCCACGCCCCGGCCCCGACCATCCGCTCGAACGGGGCCAGGTACAGCTCCCGCAGGGTGCGCTCGTCGGCGCGGACGTCGACGGTGAAGCGGTCGGTCTCGGTGTCGTTGGCGACGTAGTGCTTGGCGGTGGTCGCCACGCCGTGCGCCTGCACGGCGCCGACGTAGGCGGCGCCGAACTCGCCGGTGAGGTACGGGTCCTCGCTGAACGCCTCGAAGTGGCGCCCGCCGCGGGGCGAGCGGTGGAGGTTGACGGTGGGGCCGAGCACCACGTCGACGCCCTTGGCACGCGCCTCGGCGGCGATCAGGGCGCCGAGCCGGCGCACCTGCTCCAGGTCCCAGGTGGCGGACACCGAGCTGGCCGAGGGCAGGCTCGCCGAGGGCTCGCGGTCGTCCACGGCGGCGCCGCGCACGCCGGTGGGGCCGTCCGAGACGACGATCGGGCGCAGGCCGACGGCCGGCTCGTCGTGCAGGGACCAGACGGAGGCGCCGGTCAGCAGGCGGACCTTCTGCTCCAGGCTGAGGCGCTCGACGAGAGCGGTGAGGTGCGGGGAGGAGGTGTGCATCGTCGTCTTCCTTTCGTGACGGTGGTTCAAGAGGCGTGGTGGAGGGGGTCGGTGGTCAGCGCACGCTGCGGATGCGCAGGACGGCGAGGGCGCCGAGCAGGGTGATCACGCCGACCGCCGGGTAGAGCGCGCCGTAGCCGCCGAAGGCGTGCACGATGCCCGCGGCCAGGACCGGCGCGACGGTGGTCGGCAGGGTCGCGGCGAGGTTGAGGACGCCGAGGTCCTTGCCGAAGTCGTCGGGGTTGGGCAGCAGGCTGCTCATCAGCGCCTGGTCGACCGAGACGAAGGCGCCGAAGCCGGCCGCGACCACGAACTGGGACAGCGCCAGTCCGGGGACCGTCGGAAGCGCCAGCGGGATCACCGCGCCGAGGGAGATGAGCAGTCCCGCGCCGAGGACGACCGGCTTGCGCCGGCCGATCCGGTCGGAGAGCGGGCCGGCGATCGCGGTGGCGATGATGATGGCGGGCAGCGCGACGAGCCCGAGCAGCGGCACGGTCCGCGCCGCGTCGTCGAGCGAGAGCCCGATGTACTCCTGCGCCAGGTAGAGCTGGTAGGTGCTCAGCATCGTGTAGCCGCCGAACAGCAGGATCCGCCCGGTGAAGCCCCAGAAGAAGTCGCGGTGGCGCACGGGGTTCACCCAGAACGCCGCGAGGAAGGCGCGCGCCGAGAAGGGCCGGCGCGGCTCGCCGCGGTTGTCCCGGTCGGGGACGAGGGCGACGAACAGGACGATCCCGAGGAGGACCGCCCCGGCCAGCACCGCGTAGCCGACCGCGATGGCGTCGGCGAACAGCGAACCGAGGATCGGGCCGAGGGCCGAGCCGAGCACGACGCCGAGCCCGACGCCCGTCGAGAACCGTCCGCGGAGCCGCTCGGGGACCCGGTCGGGCAGCAGTGCGGAGAACGGCCCCTGGAAGGCGTTGAACCCGAACTGCACCAGCATGAAGCACACGGTCAGCGCGGCCAGGCCGGAGGTGAGGCCGGAGGTGAGCAGGGCGGCGGAGCCGATCAGCGCGCCGGCGAGCATCCACGGTCTTCGCGAGCCGTAGCGGCTGCGGGTCCGGTCGGACAGCACGCCGACGATCGGCTGGGCGACCATCGCCGCCGCCGCGCCGAGGGCGTTGATCATCGCGAGGTTGCCGGTCTTCGCGTCCGGGTCCAGGTGCTCGACCTGGAGCGCGGCGTAGTACAGCGCGACGCCGTAGGCGATCGGGGCCGCGGCCGCGACGAACGGGGCGGTCCGGAACAGGCGGCGCAGGTCGGCCGGCACCGCGCGGGACGGTTCTCCCGCCTCACCGTCGACCGGTGATGACGGGTCGTGGGCCGATCGTGGATCAGCGTGCACGGACATCCTTGCCTCCGATGTGAGGGGCGGGGAGGGTCGGGCCGGGTGGGGGTCGGCCCAGCGGAGCAGGGCGTGCTCGACGAGCGCCGCTCGTCGTTCACGTTCACGCCAGCCGTAAGTTACCACCATGGTGGTAACGTTTGGGAAGAGTTCGCAGGGCGGGGATACTGGAGCGATGGGGATGAAGCGGGGAAGCTACCGGACCGGACGAGAGACCGTCGAACGCGTCCTCGACGCCTCCCACGAGCTGTTCATCGACACCGGCTACCGCGCCACCTCGCTGCGCGCCATCGCGGGCGCCGCGGGGATCTCCCACCCGGCGCTGCTGCGCCACTTCTCCTCGAAGGCGGAGATCCTCACCGCGCTCGTCGACCGCCTCGACCGCCGCTACCTGGACCGGACGACCGGTCCGGACGGCGAGTACCGGCCCGCCCCCGCGGCCGAGACGGCCCGGCACAACGAGGCCACGCCCGGTTGGATCCCGCTGTTCACCGCCCTCCTGGGCGAGGCGACCAGCCCCGAGCACCCCGGCCGCGCCCTCATGCGGTCCCGCAGGCGCGAGGCCACCGCGATCGGTGTCCGGGAGTACGGCGCCCTGGGCGGCGACGAGCGCGCCGTGAAGCTGGCCGTCCAGCGGCTGGTGGCCGGCTGGGAGGGCCTGCAGATCCTCTCGCTGTACTTTCCCGGCCGGATCGACATCCCAGCCCGGCTCGCCGCGTACGAGGAGGACGTGCGGACCCACGGGATCCCACCGGCGCCCCCCGCACGGGGGGCGCGGACGGGCGTGTCGACGGGCGTGTCGACGGGCGTGTCGACGGCGGAGCCCGGCCCGGCGGCCGACGCCGCGCCGGAGCGCACGCCGCGCGAGCGGGCCCTGTACAGCGCGTGCGTGCTGTACGCGCGCCACGGCTACTCCGGGACCTCCATGCAGGCCGTCGCCGACGACGCGGGCCTGACCAAGGCCGCGCTGGTGCACCTCGCGCCCACCAAGGGCGCGCTCCTGGAGCTGGTGCTGGCGGAACTGGCCGTCCCGGCGCCGCACTGGACCGGCCCCGGCGGCCGGCTGCGCGCGGCCTTCGACCGCCCCCGCTGGCAGGCCGCCGCCGAGATCGTGCTCATGTGCGAGGCCATCGCGCCCTCCCACCCGGCGCACCGCCACATGGCCGCGCTGCTGGAGGAGGGCCTCTCCGGCGCCGAACAGGACCTGAAGGAGGTTCAGGGGGTGCCGGAGGGCGAGGCGCGGACCGCCGCGCAGTGGATCGTGGCGGTCGCGCTGGGCGCCGTGATCGCCTCGCTCTACGAGCCGGAGGAGGTCGAGCTGGAACCCCTCGTGGAGAGCGCGCTCCCGCTGCACGCGCGCGGCTACGCGGCGGGCGAGGCGCTCGCGCGCTGACCCGGCGGCACGGCCGGGTCCGGGCGCGTTCTGGTCACCCGGCTCGCCGCGGAGGGCAGCTCGTGCCGTGCGTTGCTCGCCGAGGTCCGCGAGCACCTGGCCGAGGAACCGCAGATGACCGCCGGCCCGCCCGTCGACCGGATCGCCCGGCAGCTCGGCTGCATCGAGGTCTCCAGCTACTCCCGGGCCTTCCGCCGCCGGAAGGGCGTCGGCCCGCGCGAGTACCGCAGGCACCACCCGCGCTCCGGGCCGCACCGGCCCAGAACGTCCGAGGGGCGCCGGCCCCGGACCTCCGCGGGGCCTGAACGACCGGCCGCGCTCCGCCGGGAGGGGGCGCGCGCCCAGCGCACGCCCTCGCTTTCGCGCGCCCTGGTGCGGCTCCGTCCTGGCGGTCAAGCTTCCCGGGGCGGCCGGGCGGCCGCCCGGTTCATCGACGGACTGATGCGCACGCCGATCGGCGCGCGGCGGCCTCTCGCGCGGGACGGGCCGCCGGCCGGTGTGTCACGCGGAGAGGTGGAGTCGCATGACAGTGGTCCACAACGGACCGGACGCACCCGCGAGGGCGGGGCGTCACCGGAGGTCGCGGCCCCGGGCGTTGGCCGCCTCGGTGGCCGGCGCGCTCGCGGCCCTGGGCGTGCTCGTGCCCGTGCCGTCGGCGCAGGCCGAGGCCGGGAGTCCCGCGCACCGGCTGGTCTACGTCGCCAACCTGCGCGGCAACTCGGTGACGGCCTACGACCCGTCGACCAACTCGGTGGTGGCGACCATTCCGGTCGGCACCGCCCCCGAGGGGGTGGCCGTCTCGCCGGACGGCACCCAGGCCTACGTCGTCAACGACGGCAGCAACACGGTGTCGGTGATCGACACCGCCGCCAACGCGGTCGCCGCGACCATCCCGGTCGGCCGGCTGCCCGGCCCGGTGGCGTTCTCCCCGGACGGCTCGCGCGCCTACGTCGGGCACTACGTCAACCCGGGCACCGGCGGGGTGGACGTCATCGACACCGCCACCCGGACGGTCACCACGACGGTCCTGGTCGGCGCCCAGCCCTTCGGCATCGCGCTGACGCCCGACGGGTCGCGCGCCTACGTCGCCAACCTCATCGGCAACTCCGTCTCGGTGATCGACACGGCCACCAACACCCTGGCCGCCTCCATCGCCGGCCCCGACGTCCGCAGCCCGGCCGCCGTCGCGGTCGCCCCCGACGGCAGCCGCGCCTACACCGCGAACTACAACAGCGGCAACGTGTCCGTCATCGACACCGCCACCAATACGATCACCGGCAACATCGCCGTCGGGTCCGGCCCCGGGAGCGTGTCGATCACCCCGGACGGCGCCCGCGCCTACGTGTCGAACCAGAACGCCAACTCGGTGTCGGTGATCGACACCGCGAGCGGCACCGTCAGCGCCACCGTCGACGTCGGCGCCACGCCCATCGGCGTGCTGGCCGACCCGGCGGGCGGCGCGGCCTACGTCGCCAACGGCCGCGCCAACACGGTGTCGGTGATCGACACCGCCACCAACACCGTCACCGCCACCGCCGCCACCGGGAAGAACCCGTACGGCCTGGCCACGGCCACCGTCGCGCCCGCCGTCACCGGGGTGCGCGCCGGGCACGGCCCCGAGGCGGGCGGCGGCACCGTCACGATCACCGGGACCCACCTGGCCGGCACCCGGACGGTCCTGTTCGGCACCGCTCCGGCGACCGGCGTCACCGTCGTCGACGACTTCACCGTCAGGGCGACCGTTCCGGCGGGGGCCGCCGGCACCGTGGACGTCACGGTGGCCACCCCGGCCGGCCGCAGCGCCCTCACCGGTGCGGCCCGGTACACCTACGAGTACCCCTTCAGCGGCTTCCTGCCGCCGGTCGCAGATCCGCCCGCCGTCAACCGGGGACACGCCGGGCGGGCGTTCCCGATGAAGTTCTCCCTGGGCGGTGACCGCGGTCCGGACGTCATCGCCCGCGGCTATCCGACCGCGCGGGAGGTCGACTGCACCACCGGGGCGCCGCTCGACCCGCCCGCGCCCACCGTGACGGCGGGGAACAGCGCACTGCGGTACGACCCGGCGACCGGCGTCTACACCTACGTGTGGAAGACCTCGGCCTCCTACGCCGGGACCTGCCGGGTGTTCACCCTGGGCCTGGACGACGGCACCACCCGCACCGCCCTGTTCCGCTTCAACTGACCGGCCGGAACGGCGCTTCGGCCTCCCGCCGGTGCCCGCACGGGCGTCGATGGGAGGCCGTGTGCCAAGGCGGCTTTGTCCAAGGCATGTGTGAGGGCTGATCAGGTGCGGCGGAAGCGCCGTCGGGCGAGGGCCGGAACCGTGCGCAGGACGCCGGCCGCGACCGACGTGTCCGCCGACGCGTCCCCGTCCGCGTCCCTGTCCACCGACGCGAAGGTGTCCTCCGCCGACGGCGGGAGCCGGGGCGCGGTGATTGTCGCGGCAGGCCGACTGCCTGAGCGCGAGCCGCCGGGGTCGGTTGCACCGGCCCCGGAGGTAGCGGGCCACGCGTCGGCGGTGTCAGAACCCGGGTGGGCGGGGGCCGGTGGGGGCGGGCCCGTGCGGCGCGTGGTGGGTCAGCCGGTAGCCGGGGGCCGAGGGCGCGGCGCGGAGTTCGGCGGCGACGATCCGGTCGAGGGCCGAGACGTCGAGGAAGACCCCACCGCACTGTTGGCAGTACTGCACCGGGATGCCCGCCCGCTGGAAGGCGGCCATGGGGCCCTCGCAACGCGGGCAGGACATCGGGCGGAACGACGGTCCGGAGGCCGGAGGCGGGTAGGTCATGTCGATGCTCCCTCAGGGACGGGGACGGGGACGGGGACGGGGCCTCGTGGTGCGGGTGGGCCCGGTGAGCGGCGGCCGGGCAGGGGCGCCCGGGCAGGGGGATCACACGCCGCTGTAGTTGTGGAGCCCGGTGACGAAGATGTTGACGCCGTAGTAGTTGAAGACGAAGCAGCCGAACGCGACCAGGGAGACCACGGCGGCCCGCCGTCCCTTCCAGCCGGGGCCGTGGACCGCGCGTGGAGGTGGGCGGCGCAGGCGGCCCAGGTGATGGAGGCCCAGGTCTCCTTCGGGTCCCAGCCCCAGTACCGGCCCCAGGCGGCCTCGGCCCAGATCGCCCGACGGCCCAGCCGAAGGCGGTGGAGAACTCGAACATGTTCCCCCACGGCGCTCGCCCGGTGTCCAGCGCCCGCGTCGCGATGGAGCCCGTGTTCAGGAGGAAGGCGAGGACGGTGAGGGCGACCCCGACGCGGCCCAGGAGTTCGGCCCGCTCGCCGCCGCCGACCGGCCCCACGGGTGGCGGAGCCGCCACCGGGAGGTCCGCCGGCCGCCCCCGGGCCATCACCCGCACCCGGCTCGCGGCCCCGGGTTGCGCCGCGACGGCCGGCTCGCGTGCCACGGCCGGCTCGAACCGGCGGACGGGACCGCCGGCGTTGAACGCCCACTCCAGACAGCTCGCGACGAACGCGAGCAGGTAGACCGCGATGGCGCAGTACACGAGCTTGTCACTGGCATCCGCGAGGACGCTGACGGATTCCACGGGTGCTCCGGATCGGTCGTGCGGCGGGGCCGCGATGTTCTTCTAATCTACTTAGAAGTTCCAGGTTCCAGGGAGTCTCGCACGCCTTTACGCGGCGGGGGGAGGGGGTGGCCGGGCGCCGCTGCTTCCGTTCGCGCAGGTTCGATCGCCCGCGGTCCCTGAGGGCGCTGCCGTTCCCCCGTCGGTGTGATCGGCGCGGGTGAATACCCCTCGGCAGGTGTGTCGGAGGGGCTTGGGCCGTCCTCCGGGCGATAACTAGACCATATGCCTGGCTGGAGACTGTCCTTCTGCGCGGCTGCCGCCGGCCTGGTGCTGGCCGGCGCGGTCGCCGATCTGCCCCTGGGCAACCTGGCCGCCAGCCTCCCCTACGGCGGGCCGGGGGCCGGGGGGTTGCTGCTGTCGGTGACGGTCGACGGCCGGCCGGGCACCCCCGAGGTGAGGACCGGCGACGAGGTGCGGGTGAGCTACCGGCTCCGCAACGACGGCGAGGCCCCGGTGATCGACCTGCGGATCACCGACACCCTCGCCGGGGCCGAACCCCGCTGCCCGGGACGCGGGGACGGGTACATCCCCGAACTCCCCCCGATCACCACGGTTGTCTGCACGTCGACGCTGCGGGCCCTGCCCGGTGCACAGGACGGACTGGCCACCGCCCAAGGGGTGTTGGCCTACGGCCACCGCGCCATCACTCGTACGGCGCACTCGGGGTACATCGGCGTGGGGGCGGGACCGGTGCCGCCCCCGGGCGGGGGAGCGGCTGGTGCGGGGGCACCCGCGGTGGGGGCACCGGCTCCGGCGGGAGCCGGGGCGACGGCGACGGTGACGGCGGCGGCGGTGCCGGCTCCGGCAGCGCCTGGCGCCCCCGCGTGCGTACCCGGGGTTCCCCCGGGCGGGGCGGGGGTGCCTGCTGCTCCTGGAGTCGGAGCCCCGGCGGGTGGAGCACCTGCGGCCAGCGTTCCGGCCGCTGCCGTTCCCGTGGGCGGGGCTCCCGCATTGGGGGTTCCTGTGCCCGGAGCACCTGCGGTTGGTGGTCCTGCGGGTGGGGTCCCCGCGCCGGGAGCACCCGCGCCTGGTGCTGCTGCGCCGGGAGCACCCGCGCCCGGTGCTCCCGCACCCGGAGCAGCCGCGCCCGGTGCTCCCGCACCCGGAGCAGCCGGGGCCATCGCTCCTGCGGCGGGGGCGCGCGCGGTTGGTGCTCCTGCGCCTGGTGGCCCTGCGGCTGGTGCGCCCCCGGCTGTTCCTCCCGCGCCCGGGGCTGTTCCTCCTGCGCCCGGAGCCGCCCCGGTCGCGGCTCCGGCGGGCGCAGCAGCCGCGGCCGTAGCAGCCGCACCCGTGGCGCCCGCGCCCGTAGCGGGCGCCCCTGCGGCAGTGGTGCCCGCACCCGCACCCGCAGCGGGAGCTCCTGCCGCAGTGGCACCCGCTCCTGCGGCTCCCGCGGCTCCCGCCGCAGGGGCACCCGCCCCTGCGGCTCCCGTAGCGCCCGCGGCTCCCGTAGCGCCCGCGGCTCCCGTAGCTCCCGCGGCTCCCGTAGCTCCCGCAGCGGGGGCACCTGCACCCGCGGCTCCCGGTGCCGGCGTGCCGGGCGGCACCGGGCGTAGGCCCGCCCAGGCCTCACCGAGTGCCCCCGGCGCCTCCAGTGCCTCCAGTGCCTCCAGCGCCGCGTCCCCGACACCCTCCCGCAGCCCCGGAGCGGGTGGCGGGGGAGGCCACGCGGGGTCACCCCTCCTGCACTCCGGCCGCTTCAGCAACAACACGGCAGCCCTGCCGCACACCTTCCTCCTCATGTTCTTCCTGGTCCTGTTCGTTCCCGCGACCGCCGCCGCAGCCATCGCGCGACGCCGCCGCAGGGCGCGCCGCCGACCCGACCGAAGCCCAGGGGCGCCATGGAACAAGTAATCGTGGTGATCGGCATCGTCGCCGGATTCATCGTCATCGCCGGAGGCGCGGCCCTGCTCAACAGTCGTCGGGCCAAACGGTCGGCGCCGACGGAAGAGGTGGGCGAAGACGACACGGCCGAGTACCTGACGATGATGGTCGGGGTGCTGTACGCCCTGGTGCTGGGTGTCGCGCTGGTTTCGGTGTGGGAGGCCAAGGACGGCGCCGACACCAACATCAGCGCCGAGGCGGGGGCGCTGCACCAGACGTATCTGCTCGCCGACGGCCTCCCGCCCGACGCCGCCCAGCGGGCTCGCGCGGCGGCGGTCACCTACGCCGCCTACGTCCAGAACGAGGAGTGGCCCCTGATGGAGCAGGGCAAGCCGCTGGGCCCGCGCGGCTGGACGCTTCTGCACGACGTGCAGAACGCGTGGACGTCCTTCGAGCCCACCACCAACGCGCAACAGCAGGTGGACCAGCTGGCGTTCGGGCAGATCTCCGTGGCCTATCAGGCGCGCCAGGGGCGCGAGGCGGACGGGGGCGGGGGCATGTCGGGCGTGATGTGGTTCGGCCTGCTCGCCGGCGGTGCGCTCACCCTGGGGCTGATGTTCCTCTTCGGAATCCGGCGCACCCGCACCCATCTGGTCCTGGGCCTGGGGTTCACCAGCCTCATCGCCTTCATGGTCGTCTTCATCTACGCCTTGAACTCCCCCTTCGGAGGGCTGCTCGGCCTGAGCTCCGAGCCCTTCGCCGCGGTGGGCACGGGAGGCTGACGGAACGTCGGCGGTCCTCCGCCGTGACGGCCCGCAGCCTCTGGCGTTTCGGCGTGGCGCCAGTAACATGAGCCTTCCTCATGTTCCTTCCAGGAGGCTGCCATGCCGGACCGCTTCGACCTGCCGGCGGGGTTCCGCTGGGGTGTCGCCACCGCCGCCTACCAGATCGAGGGCGCCGTCGACGAGGACGGCCGCGGCCCCTCCGTCTGGGACACCTTCGTCGCCCGGCCCGGGGCCGTCCGCGACGGTCACACCGGCGCGGTGGCCTGCGACCACTACCACCGCTATCCCGAGGACATCGCCCTGATGCGCGGCCTGGACCTGGACGGCTACCGCTTCTCCATCGCCTGGCCCCGCGTCCAGCCCACCGGCGCGGGCGCCGCCAACCCCGCCGGCCTCGCCTTCTACGACCGCCTCGTCGACGCCCTCCTCGCCGCCGGCATCACCCCGCTCCCCACCCTCTTCCACTGGGACCTCCCGCAAGCCCTGGAGGACGGCGGCGGCTGGCTCGACCGCGACACCGCGTACCGCTTCGCCGAGTACACCGGGATCGTCGCCGACCGCCTCGGCGACCGCATCCCGATGTGGATCACCCTCAACGAGCCCTTCGTCCACACCGTCTACGGCTACGCGATGGGCATCCACGCCCCCGGTCGCGCCCTGATGTTCGACGCCCTGCCGGCCGCCCATCACCAACTCCTCGCCCACGGCCTGGCCGCCTCGGTCCTCCACGACCGAGGCCTGGAGGTGATGCTCTCCAACAACCTCACCCCGGTCGAGCCGGCCTCGCCCTCGCCCGCCGACGTGGCCGCCGCCGAGGCCTACGACGCCCTCCACAACCGCCTCTTCACCGACCCCCTCCTGCTCGGCCGCTACCCCGACCTCTCCGCCCTCGGCGTCCCCGACGACATCTTCGGCGCCGTCCGCCCCGGCGACCTCGACCTCATCCACGCCCCCGGCCTCGACGCCTTCGGCGTCAACTACTACAACCCCACCCGCATCGGCGCCCCCACCGACCCGGTCCTCCCCTTCACCCTCCTCGACATCCCCGAGGCCCCCGCCCACACCGCCTTCGGCTGGCCCGTCGTCCCCGACAGCCTGCGCCAACTCCTCGTCGACCTAGAGAAGTTGTACGGCCCCGCCCTTCCGCCGATCACCATCACCGAAAACGGCTGCTCCGTCGACGCCACCACCACCCCCGACCGCCCCCGCATCGACTACCTCGCCACCCACCTCGACGCCCTCGCCGCCGCCATAGCCGAAGGCGTCGACATCCGCGGCTACTACACCTGGTCCCTCCTAGACAACTTCGAATGGGCCGAGGGCTACCACCAACGCTTCGGCCTCGTCCACGTCGACTTCGACACCCAGCGCCGCACCCCCAGGGCCTCCTACGCCTGGTACCGCGACCTGATCGCCGCCCACCGGGCGCGGTGGACGAAGGAGGAGTCGGTGTGACTTGCCCCTGAAGTCACCGGGTCGGGTCGGATGAGTGGCTCCACGTCGAGCTCCGTCACGATCGTCGGCGATGGTCGTCCGTTCCGCGACGGCCGACCGCGGGCGTCGTGGGGCGCCCGCGGTCCGCCGCTGCCACTACCGGACCGCCGCCAGGGAGCGGGGTGCCTCGGGGGTGGGTTTCGGCTGGTAGTTCTCCGCGTGTCCTTCGACGTGGAGGTGGGGCAGACGACGGTCCGGCCAGCCGGGCCGCCACCAGTTGACCGCAAGGAAGCCGCCCGCCGAGTCCTCACCCAGCCCTTTGGTCAGGCCGCCCCACTGCAGCTCCGCGACGAAGCAGCTCAGGAAGACTTGCCCTGACCTTCGCCCACATCCAGGGCGACTACCCAGCTGACCCGTTCGTCCGGCTGCTCGATCTCCCGGCCTGCGATCAGATCCTTCACGTAGTCCGGTAGGCGGTACCGTCGCGGAGCGTCAGCGTCGCGGAACTCGTCCGCCATCACGTCGGTGAACGGCCACCGCCCGGACGACGGGTCCTCATCGAACGGTGCGCCGGACTCGGTCTCGTACAGCAGCGGCTCCCGGGGGTGCGTCGCGTAGTCCATGTCAGGGAGGCTGCCCAAGGTTCCCGTTTCGGGTCCGGATTCAGCGGCTCTGGCCCTCGCCTCCCACTCGGCGGCAGCTTCATCCGCCAGCCGTACAGCGTCCGCGCCGTCCATGTCCATCCGCCTGAACCTGTACGCCACCGCATCCAGGCCCTGCAGGCTGTCCATCTGTCCTTCGCAGAACAGCCTGTGCCACGGAACGCTCTGGTTCCGCACGGGGGCGTAGCCCTTCTTACCGTGGTCGAGTCGGGCTTGCACGATCCGCGCGGACACGATCGTGCAGCCCAGATGAGCTTGCTGCCCAGGTCCGTGCATGCAACTGCCGATCCCAAGCCCCGGGAGGGGCACCCAGTTCCTGTGGTTGTAGAGAACGTAGACCGGGATCATGCTCTCCTCGTCAGCGGTCTGGATCAGCGCGTCGCACTGAGTGCGGCCGGTGGTGCCGGCGGGCGCGTCGAACTTGAACCCCCCTCCGCGGCTGGCGCGCTTCGCCTGCACCCGCAGCCCGATCCCGAAGTCCCCTGAGTGCAGCCACCACTCCCAGTCCGATCCGTTCCGTGCCTCCTCCATCGCTACGAAGCGGTGAGAATGAATCTGATCTTCATGAAGGCGGGTCAGATCGGTCAGATTCCGGCGGGTGAGATCGTCCTCGTGGGGGACCAGGCGCCCACCGTCGAAGTGGTCGTAGGCCTGGAGCTCGAACGTCCGCGCCGACAGTGCCCGGAATGTGTGGCACAACGACTGTCCCACCACACTGCCGGGCAGATCCTCCACGCTGATGGCCGGGTTGAGCGGCAGGGAACAGCCCGGACAGTAGTTGTACTCCGGGCTGAGCTTCCAACCGCATGGACAGTTCACGCTCGCGCTCCTCAGCCGCCGCATCAATGGGACAACGGTAGGTGCTGGAGCTGACGGTAAGCACGTTGATCGAGATTCTTGCCCCTCCACCGAGACCGGAGGGGAGCACGTGCCCGTCACCGCCAGGACCGTCCGGTTGCGACGTCGTACGAGGACGCAGCCCTTCCAAGAACGCCTGCACCCCCGGGACGGACGAGGCCGGTTCGCTGAAGTGCCCAGTGCCGGCCTTGATCCGCTGCTGGGGCGTGTCCGGGCGGCCTCAACTCGGCCGACACGTGCGCTCCGGTCATAGCCCGCCTTCGATGAGAAGGAATACGGCCTGGTCTTCCGTGACGGCGACGGCAGCCGTGTCGTCCAGGCGTACAGGGCGAACGCGGTCGCCAGTCTCACCAGGAGGCTCCGCGAGATCCCGGATGACGTGCTGCGAGGAATGGGAGACAGCCCTTCGTCCACACCGTCTTCGGCTACGCCCTCGGCATCCACGCCCCCGGCCGCACCCTGATGTTCGAGGCCCTTCCGGCCGCCCACCACCAACTCCTCGCCCACGCTCCAACAACCTCACCCCCGTCCACCCGGCCACCCCGACCCCCGCCGACCTCGCCGCCGCCCACGCCTACGACACCCTCCACAACCGCCTGTTCACCGACCCCCTCCTCCTCGGTCGCTACCCCGACCTCACCGCCCTCGGCGTCCCCGACGACATCTACGGCGCCGTCCACCCCGGCGACCTCGACCTCATCCACACCCCCGGCCTCGGCGTCAACTTCTACAACCCCACCCGCGTCGCCGTCCCCACCGACCCCGCCCTCCCCACCGACCTCGTCGACATCCCCGATGTCCCCCACACCACCTTCGGCTGGCCCGTCGTCCCCGAAGCCCTCCCCGAACTCCTCCTCGGCCTGAAGGACACCTACGGCACCGCCCTCCCACCCCTCACCATCACCGAGAACGGCTGCTCCACCCCCGAACCCCTCGACGACCCCGCCCGCATCACCTACCTCGCCACCCACCTCGACGCCCTCGCCACCGCCACCACCCAGGGCATCGACGTCCGCGGCTACTACACTTGGTCACTGATCGATAACCTGGAGTGGGCAGAGGGCTACCACGAGCGCTTCGGCCTCGTCCACGTCGACTTCGAGACCCAGCGCCGTACCCCGAAGATCTCCTACAGCTGGTACCGCGACCTGATCGCCGCCCACCGGGCTCGGCATGGGCGGTAGTCCGAGAGGACCTCTCGGACTGGGCGCCGTAGATCGGCATCGCCCGACCGGAACCGGGTTGGCTTCCAGCCGTCCGACAAGGCAGGACAATAGGAGAAGATTCCGGTCGCTCCAAACGACAATCGGGCCGACGGCCCGTCACGCCACCCGTGTGGAGCGGTCCGCAAGCGCGAGCGAGCCCCGGCTGCGCAACGACTACCTGGGCGGCCGGCGTCCGAGCGCCACGAGGCCGGGGCTTACGCGGGGAGTGGCGGCGGATCGTCTGCGGCGCGTCGACCGGGCCGGGCCGGGCCAGAGGCGGCCGGCCGTCCCGGCCCGTCTGACCCGACGGCCGGACCGCCCGGGCGATGGTCAGCGCAGGCGGGGGGCGGCGGTGCGGACGATCTCGGCGAGGGCCTGGTAGGCGGTGGCGGTCTGGTCCGGGGTGAGGACCTGGTCGGTCTGGGCCTTCAGCTCGCAGTCGAGGTTGCTGTCCCGGACGGTGAGCCGCAGGTCGGTGCGCCAGGGGATGCTGTCCGGGGCCCGGTACCGGAACGCCTGCCGCCCGAGGCCGGGGACGTCGGTGACGCCGCCCACCGCGTCTTTGGCGGCGGTCTCGCGCGCGTACTCGTGCATCTTGATCGCCTTGGCCACGTCCGACCAGGCGCTGCAGTGTACGACCGAGCGCGCGAACACCCCGGTGCCGCCCAGGTACTGCCGGCACTGGGCGCCGCTGGAGACCTTGGGGTCGGCGCCCGTGAGGGTGTTCTCCGGGGTGCTGCTGAACAGGCCGAGCACGGGGGTCAGCGGGGAGAAGTCCACGACGCCGCACACGTCCCGCGGCGGCCGGTAGTCCCCCGGGCCGTCGGTGGCCTCCGGGGGCGGGGCCGGGGGCGCCGCGGTCGGCGCGGAGCCGCCGCCGCAGCCGGCCGTGCCGAGCAGTGCGAGGGCCAGTGCCCCGAGTGTGAGGATCGAGCAACGGCCTTGGCTCACACGCAACATGATGCTCCGTCGAATAGTCCGGAACTGCCCATGGCAGGCTAGCCCACCCTCCCCGCGCGGCGTCCGGACTTTTCCGGGACCTGTGCCCTCGGTCCCCGTACCGGTACCCGGCGTGCGCCGCGCGTCGGCCGGGCCGCTCCGGGTGCGCCCGCCCCGGGCTGATTGCGGCAAACCGGGGAGAGAGGCCGATGGGGTACTTTCGACCCAGCACGGCAGGTCGGGCGACCGACTGATCGACCGAGCAGCTACGCCGCCAGTGGCAGGTCGTCGTCGCCACGGGGGACAGCTCGGAGCCGGCCTGCCTGGGCTTGGTCGAGCGCTCGGGGCGAGGGCGTTGACGGCCTGGTCGGCGGAGTCCTTGAAGAGGTGGCCGCAGAGGTTGATCGTGGTCGTGAGGGTGGCGTGGCGCAGGTCGTGCGGCCCGATCTTCGGGAAGTCGAGTTCGGCGGTGCGTTCAAGGAGGTCCGGGTGACGGGTGTGGTGATCCGGTCGTGGTCGGATTCCGCCATCCGGGGGGCGGTCCCGGCTTCCAGGTAGTTCATATGACTGATTCCCCGGCTTGTCCGTGCCTGCCTGCCGGGCGTGTCCGCGTCGGCGGGTGAACGTGGGGGCGTTCTGTACTCATCGACCGATCGACGTTCCAGGGGCCGCCCGGTCCGATCGGCCGGCACGGAGGGCTGGATCGCCATGGTTCGGACGTGGTCGGGATACCGGCGGAGGCGGTGCGCGTCCTTCGTGGCCGCACTGCTGGCCTGGGGGGCGGTGGTGCTCGCCGTGTCGCCGGTGGTCGTGGCCGATCCGGGCCCGGCCGACCGGACGCCCGCCGCCGCCCGGACGGCGTCGCCCACGTCGCCCGCGCCGATGGCACCGCGGGCGAAGCGGGCCGTGGAGGTCGACGTGACGACCAACGTCGCCGGGCCGACCAGCGGGTCAGCGGGCCAGGGGTTCACCTACACGGTGACCATGAGCAACAACGCGCTGACCGCGGCCGACGGAGCGCCGTTCACCGTGACGCTGCCGGCCGGCGCGACGAACGTGGCGGCGACCTGCTCGGCCGCCGCCGGCGCCGCCTGCCCCGCCTCGCTGACCGTGTCGGACAGTCAGATCTCGGGCACGGCGGTGACCCTGCCGCACCTCGGGGTGCTGACGTTGACCGTGACCGGCCGCTTCGGCGCTCCCTCGTCATCGTCGGTGACGGCGTCCTCCCACATCGACCCGCCGCCGGGGGCCACGGACACGGACCCGAGCTCCAACGACAGCTCGGTCAGCACGACGGTCAGCAACCAGATGAGCCTGCGGGTCACCAAGTCCCAGTCGTCGACCACGATCCTGCCGGGCCAGCCGAACACCTACACGGTGACCTTCAGCAACGAGGGCAGCGGCTGGGCGGACGGTGCGACGATCCGCGACTACATGAGCGCGTCGAGGTCGCTCTACACGTCGTACGCCGTACACATCGTGTCCTGCGACGGCACCGGCGGTGCGAGCTGCCCGTCGTTCATCATGGACACCACGGCCACCAACAACACCGTGATCTTCTCCGGTCCGGCCGGGGCGTTCCCGCCGGGTGCGACGCTGACGGTGGTGATGACGGTGGACCCGTCCGGTCCGGAGCCGGAGTGCTCGTCGGCGCCGACCGCCGACATCGTCGGCAACACCGCCAACTTCTTCACGCCGAACGGTGTGACCAACACCCTGTCCAGCCAGGCGTTCGTCTCGGCCACCGGCCTCACCCCGAGCCAGTGCCCGCAGACGGACATCTCCGTCACCAAGACGCAGAGCAACACGCAGATCCTGCCGGGCACGCCCAACACGTACACGGTCACCTACCGGAACAACGGTCCGAACGCGGCGGACGGCTCGACCATCCGCGACTACCTGGAGTCGACGCAGCGGATCTTCACCTCCTACGCCGTGCACATCGTGTCCTGCGACGGCACCGGCGGGGTGAGCTGCCCGTCGTTCATCCAGGACACCACGGCCACCAACAACACGATGGTCTACTCCGGCGAGCTGGGCGCGTTCCCGCCCGGCGCCGCGCTGACCGTCGTCATGACGGTCGACCCGACGGGCGCGCCCACCACGTGCAGCAGGAATCCGACGGTCGACATCATCGGCAACACCGCACAACTGTTCACCGCCAGGCCGCTGGTCAACACCGGCGACAGCACGGCCTACACCAGCGCGACCGGGCTGACGCCCGAGCCCTGCCCGCAGACGGAGATCTCCGTCACCAAGACGCAGGCCAACACGGTGATCCTGCCGGGCATGCCCAACACGTACACGGTCACGTACGAGAACAAGGGGCCGAATGCCGCGGACGGGTCCACGATCCGGGAGTACCTCAGCTCGCCGACGACCCTCTTCCGCTCGTACGCCGTGCACATCGTCTCCTGCGACGGCACCGGCGGCGCGACCTGCCCGTCGTTCATCCAGGACGGGACGGTCGGCGACAGCCAGCCGGCCTACTCCGGTGAGTTGGGCGCGTTCCCGCCCGGCGCCAAGCTGGTCGTCGTCGTGACCATCGACCCGGCGGACCCGACCCCGCTGGCGGCCTGCCCGAACACCGCCACGATCGTCGGCAACAACGCGAACTTCTTCGTCCCGACGACGCTGGTCAACACCGGAAACAGCTCCGCCGGCACCACGGCGACGGCTCCGTGCGCGGACATCGCGGTCAACAAGGCGGTGGAGCCGGCCGCGGTGCAGGCCGGAGAGGCCGTCACCTACACGATCAAGGTCTCCAACGGGTCGCCGCAGACGGCGAGGACGGTGGAGTTCTCCGACCCGCTGCCCCCGGCCACCGCCTTCGTCTACGGCTCGGCGAGCTGCGTGGCGAACTCCGGCGCCTCGGTGTGCGGTCCGGTGGTGTTCGACCCGGTGACCCGCACCGTGACGTCCACCATCCCGCAGATCGGCGCCGGACGGGACTTCGTCACCATCACCGTCACCGGCACCGCCGGACCGATCCCCGGCACCTACCCCAACACCGCGACCGGCCGGTCCTCCACCGGTCCCGACGCGTTCCTGGACGCCATCCCCGCCTCGAACGAGAGCACCGTCTCGCTCCAGGTCTTCAACACGGCGTCCACCATCACCGTCGTCAAGCAGCTCACCGGCCTGCCCGCCGGCGGCCTGCCCGCCCCGCTCACCTTCACCGGAACGGTCACCTGCGGCACCCAGGCACCGCAGACCTGGTCGGTCACCGTCCCGGCCGGAGCGAGCGGCGCCACCGCCGCGCCGCTCACCTTCTACGACGGCCAGCAGTGCACCATCACCGAGGACCCGCCGCCGCCCCCGCCCGGGGGCCTGCACTACACCGGTCCGACGGTGATCAACCCCTCCGTCATCGACAGCCTCGGGCCGCAGGCCGACCATCAGGTCATCAGCTCCACCCCGCTGGGCGACAACGCCGACCTGAGCCTCACCAAGGAGGTCGACCGGGTCACCGCGACCGCCGGGGACACCGTCACCTACACGTACGAGGTGGCCAACACCGGCACCGTCCCGGTCACCGGCACGACGATCAACGAGAGCGTCTTCACCGGCAGCGGCACCAAGCCCGTCCCCGTCTGCCGGAGCACCGACCTCGCCCCCGCCGCCACCACCACCTGCACGGCCACCTACACCGTCACCGCGCAGGACGTGACCGCCGGATCGATCACCAACACCGCCACCGCGACGGCCACCGCGGCCACCGGGCCCGACCCGGTGAGCAACGAGGCCACCGCGACCGTCCGCACCGTCACCGCGCCCGGCATCCTGCTCGCCAAGGGTGTCACCCCGGACACCGTCGACCGGGCGGGCACCGTGCTGTCCTACGCCTTCACCGTCACCAACACCGGCGGCGTCCCGCTCACCGAGGTGCACATCACCGAGACCGCGTTCAGCGGCTCCGGCGGCGCGCCGGCGGTCGACTGCCCGGCCGCCGCGCTCACCCTGGCGCCGGGTGACTCCGTGGTCTGCACCGCCACCTACACCACCACCCAGGCCGACATCGACACCGGCACGATCACCAACGCCGCCACCGCCACCGGCCGCGCGCCCACCGGTTTCGACAGCCCCGTCTCCGCCGAGGTCCACGCCACCGTCACCGCGCCCGCCGTGGCCGGGCTCACCCTGGCCAAGACCGCGGATTCCGCCGACACGCCGCCGATGGAGGGCTCCACGGTGACGTACCGGTTCCTCGCCACCAACACCGGCAACGTCACCCTGAGCGGACTCGACGTCCGGGAGACCGCGTTCGACGGCCACGGCACCCCGCCCACCGTCACCTGCCCGCCCGAGGCCGGCTCCCTCGCCCCGGGCGTCGCCATCGCCTGCACCGCCACCTACACCGTCACCGCGGCCGACGCCGCCGCCGGATCGATCACCAACACCGCCACCGCGAGCGCGACCGACCCCGGCGGCCGGCCCGTGCAGGCCGAGTCCACCGTCACCGTCCTCCCCGCCCAGGCCAACCCGGCCCTGACCGTGGCCAAGACCGCGTCCCCGACCACCGTCCACCAGGCGGGCGACACCATCCACTACACCTTCACCGTCACCAACACCGGCAACGTCGTTCTCACCGACGTGACCGTGGCCGAAACCGCGTTCAACGGCCACGGCACCGCGCCGACCCCCGACTGCCCGCCGGCCGACACCGCCCGACTGCTCCCGGGCGGGACGGTGACCTGCAGCGCCACCTACACCGTCACCGGGGACGACCTGCGGGAGAAGCGGATCGAGAACACCGCGACCGCCACGGGCCACGCGCCCGGCGGTGCGACCGCCACCTCGCCCGGGGCCACCGCCCAGGTGGCGGTGGACGTGGCCAGCCCCAGCCCGTCGCCTAGCCCGTCGCCCAGCCCTTCGGCGTCGCCGAGCCCGTCACCCAGTCCCTCGCCGTCGCCGAGCCCCTCGCCGAGCCCGTCGCCGTCACCGTCGCCCAGCCCGTCAGCGTCGCCGAGCCCCTCGCCCTCGCCCTCGCCGAGCCCCAGCCCGTCGCCGAGCCCGTCACCGTCGTCCAGCCCGTCAGCGTCGCCGAGCCCCTCGACGTCGCAGAGCCCGTCACCGACGCCCAGCCCGTCCGCGTCTCCGACGTCTCCGTCGCCCAGTCCGACCCAGCCTGGCCCGACCCACCCCGGTCCTAGCCACCCCGGCCCCACCCACCCCGGCCCCACCCAGCCCGGCCCCACCCACCCCGCCCCGACCCACCCCGGCCACGAACTCGCGGAGTCCGGCATGAGCATCGCGCCGATGCTCGGATACGCGGCACTGGTCCTGCTCGCCGGAACGGCCCTGGCCCTGACCGTCAGCAGGCGACGCCGCTGACGACGGCCGACCCGTGGACCACGGCGCCCGCCCCCTCCCCGGGGCGGGCGCCGCCGTTCGCCGCCACCGCGCCGGCCGTCGCACGCGGGCAGTGGGCCGGGTTCGCCCCGGTCGGATCCATCGCCACCTGCGCAGACGAGGGGACACGACATCCCGGGGCCTGTTCGTCACCGAGAGCCTGTGGGGGAGTCGTCCTGCCAGGCACCAGTTCTGACGTTGCCGAGCTCACTTCGGGCGAAGTCGGTCGGAGCTCGCGACGAGGCGACCACGGTGACAGCCCGTTCGGCGGGCCGAGGGCTACCACCAGCGCTTCGGCCTCGTCCACGTCGACTTCACCACCCAGCGCCGCACCCCCAGGGCGTCCTGCGCCTGGTACCGCGGCCTGATCGCCGCTCACCGGAATCGCCGCGTACGGTAGGTGGACCTCGGGGCCAGTGGTGGCACGCGACGGTCCGGCCCCGGAAGGCGGGGCACGGTGGACAGGGGCGTCCGTGGCCGCGCGTCACGGCAACGATGGCTCAGCGGCTTGCAGGGGGCCGCAGGACCGTGAAGATCACCTGGTCCACCCGTCCGGGTTGGTGTGCCGTCCCAGGCCCACGCGGCGGGCGTCGGCACAATGAGGCATGGGATCAAGCCCTGGGCCGGTCGGTTCACCGTCGGCGACACTCGATCGGGCCGCCGCGCGGGGCGAGCGCTGGTGGCCGGTGGCACTGGCGATCGCCACGGCCGCGATGCTCCACCTGGCGCTGCCCGCCTCGTACCGGCTGGACCCCGCATGGATGGTTCCCGTGGTCATGCTCACCCTGCTGGGGGCGCTGATCCTTGGTGACCCGGGGCGGATCGATCGGCAGAAGCGGTGGCTCAGAGTGGTCACCGATGTCATGATCGGCTTCATCACCGCGGCCAACCTCTATGCGGGTGTCCACCTGGTGGTGGACATCCTGACCGACAACAAGCTGTTCGCCGACAACGCCACCGGTCTGCTGGCCACCGGGGGAGTGACCTGGGCCACGAACGTGATCGCCTTCGCGCTGTGGTACTGGGACCTCGACCGAGGCGGCGCGGCTGCCCGCGCCCATCCGCTCCAGCCGAGCCCGAGCTTCGTGTTCCCCGAGATGCAGCACTCGGCCTACGTGACGGCCGACTGGGTGCCGAGGTTCGCTGACTACCTGTCGCTGGCCTTCTGGACCGCCACGGCGTTCAGCCCGGCCGATGTCTCCGCCGTCAGGAGATGGGCGAAGCTGCTGATGATGGTGGAGGTCGCGGCCTCCCTCATCGTCGCTGCCCTGGTGATCGCCCGCGCGATCAACATCCTGCAATAGGCGAGGCGGGCACACCGGCCCGTGGTGGGCGGCCGCCTCGTCGACGAAGTCCGTCGGACGGACATGACCGGTGTGGGCAGGTGCACCTGACTGTTGGCCATCCGTGCCCGGATGTTCTCCCCGGGCTGACGACGTGCCGGCCTGCGCAGGACGGCAGGGCGTTCTGTCTCGACCGGGCCCGATCCGGCGTCCCGGGTGTGACGTCGGTCATACCGCCGCCGTCGGGTGGCGGGCGACTGGCGCTCGCGGCCGCAGAAGCTGCAGGTCACGGGCGGAGCCGGTGGTCCGTGGACGAACCGCGGCGGTCTGATGATCTGGCTATCCGGGGAGGATTGAGCCTAGCCTGCCCGCCATGTCCCAGAACACGAACACTCCCGGCTTCCCCGGGCAGCCGGTCGCTCCGGTCGGCGACTCCGCCAAGGTGCAGCGCCAGGTACAGCAGCAGGCGGGTGTCGGCCCGGTCTCCGGTGGCGGCGGCACCCTGTTCTCCGAGCCGGTCCTTGTGGTGAACCAGAAGGCCAAGCTGATCGAGCTGACCAACGAGTACGCCGTCTTCGACCAGCAGGGCGCCACGCTGGGCTCGGTGGTCCAGGTCGGCCAGAGCGGTCTGCGCAAGGCGGTACGACTGCTCACCTCCCTCGATCAGTATCTGACCCACAAGCTGGAGATCCGTGACGCGCACGGCAGCCCGGTGCTGCTGCTGACCCGCCCGGCGAAGTTCATCAAGTCGCGGGTGGTCGTGCAGCTTCCGAACGGCCAGGAAGTCGGCCAGATCGTTCAGCAGAACGCCATTGGGAAGATCAACTTTGCGCTGGAGGTCGGCGGGCGGAAGGTCGGCGCCGTCAAGGCCGAGAACTGGCGGGCCTGGAACTTCTCCATCGTCGACGAGGCGGACGCCGAGATCGCCCGGATCACCAAGACCTGGGAAGGCCTGGCGAAGACGATGTTCACCACGGCCGACAACTACGTGCTCCAGATCCACCGCCCGCTCGCCGACCCGCTGCTCAGCCTCGTCGTGGCGACCGCGCTGACCGTGGACACCGCGCTGAAGCAGGACGCCCGCGGCCTCGGATAGCCGCGACCGCACCCCGTTCGTTGTTCGTGCCCCACCCCCGGCCGGGGGCGGGGCACGAAGCCGGTAGGTGTCCGGGGCGGGCAGGGGTGGAGAGCTGGCAGGCCGCCGTCACGAATGGAACGGCAGTCTGTTCGACGGGCCGAGGGCTGCCACCAGCGCTTCGGCCTCGTCCACGTCGACTCCGGGAGGTCACGGTCACAAGTCCCCGGAGCAGTTGCTGGATCGTGAGCCCACGGTGGCCGGCGACGTTCACAGCCTCTGCTGCGTCCTCTACCTGCTCTGCTCGGGGCGACCTCCGCACGACGGCCGGACCGAGGGCGCCCTGCGCGACCAGCACCTGCGTGAGCAGCGGCTCCGAGGAGTGCTGTGGTCCCGGCGGACGTGGCTGAGGTGATCGTGCAGCCGAATGCCGTCTGGATCTCGGCGAGAGCGCGCCGACACTTGCCGCTCTCCAGGCGGCGGCTCGGATCACAACCGGGCTTCCCCCGGCCTTCCAGGGTGAGCCGGAACGCGTACGCCGGGAACTTGAGGAGAAGTACGTGGCGCGGCAGCAGTCCGCCGATCAGGCGTGGCGGGTGGTCCACGATCTGCGACAGCAGTCCACATGAGTAGCCGGGTACTCTGATGTCGGCCGGGAAGAGGAGGGGGCCGTTTGCGCAGGGTGCCGCCGGAGATGTTCCGGTTCACGACGGGGGACAGGGCCGAACTCTACGGTGCGATCCTCCAGGCCTTCGGGGCGGCCAACGAGCGGTTGGAGACCGCGCTGGGGGTGGACGACGTCCGGGGTCGGCTGCGGATGATCGGGTGGCTCGACGCGGTCCATGACGACGACCTCCAGGCGGCGCTGGGGAAGCTCAGGGAGTGGCAGCTGCTCGACGTCGTCCAGAACCACGCGGAGAACTACCGCACCGCCGAGGAGTACGAGCGCCGCAACCTCCAGTACTCGCTGACCCGGCGCGGTGAGGCCGCGTTCGCCGGGGTCGAGCACGCGCTGGCCGTGCTCGCATCGACCGGGGCGCTCCAGACGGCGGTGCTGGAGGCGATCACGGACCGGCTCGACGAGCTGTACGTCCTCATGGGTGATTCCGCGGCCTCGGACCGTCGGGTGTTCACGACGCTGATGGAGCTGGAGGGCCACCTGGAGGCGCTGCTGTCCAACACCAAGGCGTTCAACGGAGAGTTGCAGCGTCTGCTGCGCGCCGAGGGCGCGGACCTGGCGACCTTTCGCGAGGTGAAGGCCGCGACGGTGGCCTACCTCCAGGAGTTCCTCGTGAACCTGGACCAGCGGGGCCAGGCGGTGGCTACGGCCGTGGAGCGGGTCGAGCACCGCGGCGTGAGCCTGCTGCACGCGCGGGCGCTGTGGGGCGCCGAACTGCCGCCGGCCGCCGACGGTGATCCCGCACCGGCCTGGCTGGAGCGGCGCCGGGCGCGCTGGGAGGGGCTCCAGTCCTGGTTCCGGCCGGCCGACGGGGCGCGTGCCCGCGTGGAGCAGTTGCACGACGTGGCGCGGCGGGCGATCGTGACGCTCCTCCAGGTCCTCGACCGGATCACCGAGTCACGGCGTCGCTCCTCCAGTGCCGTCCAGGACTTCCGGGAGCTGGCCCGCTGGTTCGCCGCAGCGCCCGGCGAGGACGACCTGCACCGCCTGTGGTCGGCCGCCTTCGGCCTCGGCCCGGCTCGGCACGCCCATCTCGCGCACCCCGATCCGGAGTTGGTGCCGTCGTCGGGCAGCTGGGCCGAGACCCCGCCGGTGGAGGTATCGGCACTGCTGCGCACCAGCGGCCGTACCGAGCGGTTCACGCGCACCGGAAAGGTGCGCGACATCGGGGGCATCAAGGCGGCCCGGGCCGAGCGGGCCCGGAAGGAGAGGGCTGAACTCGAAGCCGCCTGGGACGTCCTGGGCACGGACGGCCCGGTGCGACTCTCCGGCTTCCGGATGCTGGACCACGTCGTCTTCGACCGGCTGCTCGACCTCCTCGGCAGGGCACTGGCCGCAGCGCCGGACGCGGGTGGGGCGCGTCGGGCGGTCACCTCCGACGGCCGCGTCGAGGTCGTACTCAGGCCCTGTCCCGACGGCGGACGGGCCGTCCTGCGGACCTCCCACGGCCAGCTCGAAGGCCCCGACTACTTGGTGGAGATCCGAAGCCCGGGCGTCATTCGGGCGGTCATCCGGGAGGACACCGGATGAGCCGACGGAGTGCGATCACCACCAGGAGGAGCGCATGAGCACCCTTGCCAACCAGCTGGTCCTGGCCGAGCGGCAGGACATCGCCCGAGGCATCAGGCTGCTCCTCGGCCGACCGCTGATCACCGAGCGCGGTGACCCGCCCGCCTTCGAACTGATACGCCGCCGCCAGGATCCGTTGACGAAGTGGTTCGACTACAACTGCGGCTGGCAGCTGGTGGTGGAGCCACGCCTGGGGTACGTGCGCCTGCTCAAGATCCGGACCGTGCCCGACGACTCGCGCCCCGCCCGACGGCTGCGGTCCGGCAGAGCCCCGTTCGACCGCCGCCGCTACACGCTGCTGTGCGTCGTCGCGGCCGAGTTGCTCCCGGTCCCGGTGACGACGGTCGGCCTGCTCGCGGACCGGGTCGTCCAGGCGTGTGCCACCGACGAGGCGCTGCCGCCCTTCGACACGGCGAGCAAGCCCGAGCGCATGGCCTTCGTGGACGTCCTCAAGCTGCTGGAGACCTTCGGCGCACTCCTCACGGTGGACGGCGCCACGGAGAGCTTCGTCGACTCGGCGAAGGCCAAGGTCCTCTACCGGGTGGACGCGACCGTGCTGATGCGCCTGCTCGCCGCGCCCGTCGGGCCGTCCCGGCTGGCCGTGCCGACGGCGGACGTACCACTGCGCTTCGAGGAACTCCTGCGGGGCACGGTGCGCGAGAGCAGGTACGGCGGTGCCGACGCTTCCGACGCGCAGCGCAACCTGAGGCTGCGGCACTCGGTGCTCCGTCGGCTCCTCGATGATCCCGTCCTGCACCACGACGAACTCGGCGCTGACGAACTTGCCTACCTGACCTCGCCGACGGGGCGGCAGATCGTCCGGCGTGCCGCCGAGCAGGGCGGCTTCGTGCTGGAGGAACGGGCCGACGGCCTGCTGCTCGTGGACCCGGAGGGGATCGCCACCGACAGCCGCTTTCCGGACGACTCCGCGACGGCCCGCGTCGCCGCCCTGCTCCTGCTGGAACCGTTGACGGACGCTCCGGACGGGCTGACACCGGAACAGCTCGTGGCCGAGGCGAACGGACTGCTGCGGCGCTTCCCGCAGTGGGCGAAGGGCTACCAGTCCGAGGACGGCGCCCAGCGGCTCACGACCGATGCCCTTCGCGTCCTCGACGACTTCGGCCTGGCGTGCCGGATCGGCGACCGCACCGTCCCCCGCCCCGTGGCGTTCCGGTACCGGACCGCCGTGGCCGACGGTCCCGCAACCTGACCAGGGAAGACCTCCGATGACCGTGACCCGGCTACCGCAGCGCCCCGTGTCCCCGACGGCCGCCGCAGCAGTGCGCTGGCGGCCCTCCAGGGCCGGAATCCTCAACATCTGGCGCTACTACGACGAGACCTTCACCTTTCACGAGGGCCGGCTGCTCCTGCGGGGGCAGAACGGCACGGGCAAGTCGAAGGCGTTGGAGGTGCTCCTGCCGTTCCTGCTCGACGCCAGCCTGCGCCCCAACCGGCTGTCGACCTTCGGCGGCTCCGAACGCACCATGCACTGGAACCTGATGGGGGAGGGCGCCTCGGGCAAGACCCGCGTCGGGTACGTGTGGCTGGAGTTCGTCCGCGGCGACGGCGACCCTGTCCGGTTCACCTGCGGCGCCAGGCTCCAGGCCGGCGTTCACACCACCGGTGTCACCGTGGACTACTTCACCACCGGCGCGTGGATCGACCGCCCCGGGGGCCTCTCCCTGGTCAACGACGCGGGCCAGCCGCTCACCCGGGCCGCGCTGGCCGACGCCCTGCAAGGGCAGGGTGAGTTGCACGGGTCTCCCACCGACTACCGCAACACGGTCCGGAGCACGCTCTTCCCGGGGCTGAGCGAGCAGCGCTACGACGCCCTGATCACCGCGCTGCTCCAACTCCGCACCCCCAAGCTCTCTGAGCGCCTGGATCCGTCGTTGCTGTCCTCCCTGCTCTCGCGGGCGCTGCCCCCGCTCGGCCAGGGGGAGATCACCGAACTGGCCGAGGGATTCGAGCGCCTCGACCGCCAGCGCGAACACCTGAAGGCCCTGGACGACGAGGTGGCCGCGGCCACCGCCGTCGCGAACCAACAACGCGGCTACGCCCAGCGCGTCCTGCGCGCCGGCGCGGCCGCGCTCATCTCCGCGACGACCGAAATGGACAACCTCGCTCGCATCGCGAGGGAGAGCGCGGAGGCGCACGCGGAAGCCGTGCGTGAGCGGGAGGAGAACAAGCGGGCGCAGCAGGAGCGCGAATACGGGCGGCAGGAGATCGAGGGCGCGATCGAGGGGCTGCTCGACTCCGAGGCGTATCGGCAGGGACAGGAACTCGATCAGCTCCGTCGCAGGAGCGAACAGGCGGACCGGGCCGCCGTCGGGGCACGCACCGCCGCAGACCGGAAGGTTCGGGCGGCCGACGAGGACGCGGGGCGTGCGGACGGTGCGCGGCTGCGCTCCGAGCAGAGGGCCGAACAGACCCGGGCCGCTCACGAGGACGCACGCGGCGCGGCGCGGCGAGCAGCCATGGAGTCCGTCTGCGCCGAGGTGCAGACGGTGCTCGGCGCCGCACAGGGGCCGCCCGGGGAGGACGAGGAGCAGGGGCGTACGGCGCGCCGCCTGCTGCGCGGTGCGGTCGTCTCGCGGCACCGCCAGATCGCCGACGTCCGCGCCGCCGTCGAGTGCCACGAGCGTTCCCTCGCGGGCCGGACGATGGCGGAGCAGCACCTCGATTCGGCGCGGGAACGGCTGGCCGGGGCGACCGCACGGCGTGACGGGAACGCCCGCGCCTACGAGGAGGCCGTCGACGCCCACGCCGCCCTGTTGCACCGTTGGGCGACGGAGGACTGCGCGGAGCTGTCGATCGACGACGTCGAGGAGCTCGCGTCCCGTGCCGCCGTCGAGACCGATGTCCTCGCGCTGGTCGAAGCCGCGGCCCGGGCGGCGGAGAGTTCCATCACCGCCGACGAGACGACCGCCCGCGCCGGCCGGGACGACGCCCGCGCCGGGCGTGACCGGCTCCTCGGAGAACTGGAACGCACCGCGGTCGCGGCGGATCTCCCGCCGGTTCCACCACGGACCCGCACGGCCGACCGGGCGGTCCTGCCCGGGGCGCCACTGTGGCGACTGCTGGCCTTCCGGCCGGATGTGCCGCCCGCCGATCAGGCAGGCGTCGAGGCGGCCCTGGAAGCGGCCGGCCTGCTCGACGCCTTGGTGACTGCCGACGGTGGTCTCGTCATCGCCGGACACGACACCCTGGCCGACCCGGCAGCGGCCGTGCCCGCGCCGGGCCCCTCGCTGCTCGACGTCCTGGCTCCGGAACCCGACGGCCTGGTGCCTCCCGCTCTGGTGCAGAGGCTGCTTCGCGGTATCGCCTACGGTCCCGCCCTGCCGGCGGACCACCCGGCCGCCGTGGGGGCCGACGGAAGCTGGCGGCTGGCGATGGCGGTCGGCTCCTGGAGCAAGGAGGAGTCCAGCCACATCGGTGCCGCGGCCCGGGAGCGCGCCAGGCAACGGCGGATCGCGGAGCTCACCACCGAACTGGCCGAGGCCGACACCGCCGTCACCGGTTACGAGACGCGGCTGCGTGCCCTCGCCGACCGCCGGACGCGCCTCGGTGCCGACCTCCGCTCCCGGCCGCACCACCGGGAGGTGGAGGGGGCCAGGAGTGTCTGGGAGCGGTCGGAGTCCGAGGTGGGCGCCCGCGAGGAGGCCGTACGCGAGGCGGTCGAACGGCTCGCGCGACAGGAGGCCGCGGTCGCGGACGCGCTGCGCGCACTCGCCGTCGCCTCGGCCGAGCACGCCCTGCCGACCGAACGAGCCGCGCTGGACAAGACGGCCGCAGCCGTCGACGCGCTGCGTGAACAGGCCGACGTCTGGCTCGACGCCCACCTCGCCTGGACAGCCGCTCAGCATGCCTGGAACTCCGCGCGCAGCCATGCCGAGGCATCCAGGGGCGCGGCGGCCGAGAGCCTGGAGGAGGCCGAGACCGCCGAGACCGCCGCCCGTGGGCTCCGATCAACGCTCCGGGCGGTCGAGAGCACCGTCGGCGAGGACTACCGCCAAGTGGCGGCCCGCATCAGTGACTTCCGGCAGTCTCTCGACCGGATCCGCCGCGACCTCGAATCCGGTACCCAGGCACTTCTCACGCTCGAAGGCCGCATCGGCGCACTGGGCGCGACCACGGCCCGGGACGAGGCCCTGCACGGCAGGGCCGTAGCGGTCCGAAACGAGGCCGCCCACGGCTTCCGGCGCCTGTGCGTCCTCGGCTTCCCCGAGGACGCGGGCCTCGGGCTCGTCCTCACCTCCGTGGACGGCACCCGTGCCACCCTCGAAGCGGCGCGCGAGACCGCCGCCGCGTGGCCCAGCGTGCTGCACGGCGCCAGGAACCTCGGCGACTCCCTGAACCGTCTCTCCGAGGCCGTCCACCGAGCCCGCCAGACCCTCAGCAGCCGTGCCGACCTCGAACTCGAAGCGGCGGAGGACGTCCACGTCCTCACCGCCACCGTCGACGGAATCCGGGTCGGCGCGGCCGGCCTCCTCGCCATCCTCACCGGCGACCGTGACCGCAGTCAGGGCGACATCACCGCCGCCGAACGCGGCCTCTTCGACCGGACCCTCACCGGCGACACCCGCCGCCACCTCGCCTCCCGGATCCGCCAGGCCGGTGAACTCGTCGAGCGGATGAACGGCCACCTCGAACGGGTCCGGACCGCCTCGCGGGTGGCTGTCCGTCTGGTGTGGCAGATCCACCCCGACCTGCCCGCCGGCACGCGGACGGCCCGTGAGCTGCTGCTCAAGGACCCGGCGCGGATCACCGAAGCCGACCGCGAAGCCCTGCACACGTTCTTCCGGGGCCGTATCGAGGAAGCGAAGACCCGCAACACGGCGGCGACTTGGGAGGAGCAGCTCGCCGAGGTCCTCGACTACACGGCCTGGCACCAGTTCGTCGTCAAACTGGACCGCGCCAACGGCTCCGGGTGGCAGCTGCTCACCAAGAAGCTCCACGGCGCGCTCTCGGGCGGCGAGAAGGCCATCGCCCTCCATCTGCCGCTGTTCGCCGCCGTGGCCGCCCACTACGAGGCGGTGCCGGAGTCGCCGCGACTGATTCTGCTCGACGAGGTCTTCGTCGGCGTCGACACCGTCAACCGCGGGCAGGTCTTCGGCCTCCTCGCGGCACTCGACCTCGACCTGCTGCTCACCTCCGACCACGAGTGGTGCACCTACCGGGAGCTCTCCGGCATCGCCGTCCACCAGCTGATCACCGGAGGTGACGGCGACGACGCCGTCACCAGTGCCCGCTTCACCTGGACGGGAACCGACCTGCTGTCCGACGAAGCCGATGCGGAAGAACCGGCATGACGGACCGGCACCCCCTCGACCTTCCCGAACTCCGGCCCCTCTGGTCGGCCGTCCACGACCGCCTCTCGACCGGCCGCCCCGTCAGCCGAGTACGGTCCGGACCGCTCGACGACGCCGGTCGGGAGGCACTGGCCGACCTCCTCGGACTCGACCGGCTCCCCGGCACCGAACCGACGATCCCCCTCGCCGGACTCGACGGTGCCGTGCTGGACGCCTGCGGTCGGCCCGTCCGGGACGTGGTGACCGCGATCCTCGGGCCGATCCACGACCGGGCCGCCGAGCGCCACCACAGGACCGGTCAACGCGACGCCCTGTGGGCGTGGTTGGGCGACCACGAGGTGGTCACCGCCCAGCCCGCTCTGCTGGAATGGGTCGGCCACCTGCGGACCGCCGGCCTCGTCGACGGCTCACCCGATCGGACCAGGGGCCTGATGACCGCCGCGCTGACCGTCCTCGCAGCGCTCCCGGCCGGCGGTGAGCCACTACCGGTCCTCGCCGCTCGCCTCCTGGACGGCGACTCCCACGCCCTCGACGACGGGACCCGGCTGTCCTCCCTGGTCCTGCGCGCACTGGCGGTGCTGTACGGCACCGACATGCCCGACGCCGCCGAAGGGCGACGCGCACTCTGGGGCCGAGCCGGCGTGGCCGACGACGAGTTGTCCGCCACCGTGCTCGCCGCCGGTCTCCGCCCCGGGGGCGAAGGCCCGGTCGCCGGGATCTCCCGGATCTGCGCCGGAGCCGGGCACCCCGTCAGCCTCACCCTCGCCCAACTGCGCTCACCCGGCGAATTCACCGGTCCCGCGGGACCCGTGCACATCACCGAGAACCCCAGTGTGCTCGCCCTCGCCCTACGACGCTTCGGCCGGCAGTGCCCGCCGCTGGTCTGCACCTCCGGCTGGCCCAACACCGCCGTGATCCACCTGCTGCGCCGACTCGCCGAGGACGGTGCATTCCTGCACTACCACGGCGACTTCGACGGCGAGGGCATCCGGATCGCGGCTCACGTCATGGCCAAGACCGGCGCCGCTCCCTGGCGGATGGCGGCCGAGGACTACCGGGCCGCCGTGACGCGGGTTCCCTCGGGCCCCGATCCGGGCCGCCTCACGCCTGCTCCATGGGATCCGGGGCTCGTCGACTCGATGGCCGAACTGCGCACCGCAGTGGTCGAGGAGATGGTCGCAGACCCTCTCCTCGACGACTTGGCAGACCACCGGCACGGAGAATGACAGCCTGTTCGACGGGCCGAGGGCCACCACCAACGCTTCGGCCTCGTCCACGTCGACTTCCCCACCCGACGCCGTACCCCCGGGGCTCCTGATCTGCGACTGACCCGGAACGTCCCGGTCATCGGAGTTCGAGGACGAGTGAGGCGTAGGAGGGGATCATCACCTTCCGGGCGTAGCTGCGCGAGACGATGCGGTACGGGCGACCCGCGGTGCAGACCGCCTCGACCATGCGGGCGATCTCGGCCCGTGCGACGGGGGCGCCCAGGCAGAGGTGTCGGCCGGCGCCGAACCAGAGCTGGCGCGAGCGTGGGTCGTACGGGCGGGCGAGGTCGAAGCCGCCGGCGAGGTTGTCGGCCGCGTAGGTGACGAGGAGGATGCGGTCGTCCTCGCGGAGCTGGCGGCCGGCGAGGGTGACGTCCGCGCTGACGTGCCGTCCGACCACCGGCGCGGGGGTGGTCACCCGCAGTCCCTCGCGGACCGCGTCGGGGACCAGTCCGGGGTCGGCGAGGAGCGGTTCCTGTTGCTCGGTGTCGTGGATCAGGGCGACCGTTCGGGCCATCGCGCTGGCGGCGGTCTCGGTGCCCGCGACGAGCAGCAGCGAGGCGAGGCCGCAGGCCTCCTCCAGCGTGATCCCGGCTTCGCGGCAGCGGCCGAGCAGGGTGTCGGGTCCGGCGTCGGCGTAGGCGGCGGGGACGCCGCTGGTCAGTGACCTGACGATGTCCCTGGCCGCTTCGATCCGCTCCGGCGGCAGTTCGGTCGAGGCGGCCGTGTCGAGGGCGAGTGCCGCCAGCCGCTCGCCGGCGGCGAAGGTCTCCAGGTAGGCGGAGTCGTCGCTGTCCGGCGGGAGTCGAAGACCCAGCAGGTCGGCCATCAGGCGGCCGACGACGAGCCGGGCGGCCGCGGCCACGTCGACCCGGTCGCCGGCGGCGAGGCGAGCCGTGACATCGGTGTAGACCGGTCCGGCGGCCCGCTCGACCAGGGCGGCGGAGTTCTGCTCGGTGAACAGGTCCCGGGCGCGGCGGCGCAGGTCCGCGTGGCCGGCGCCGTCGAAGAGCCGGGTGACGTACGGTCCGAGGATCTGCTCCCACAGATGGCCCACGCCGCCCTCGCCGAGCAGGGTGAAGTGCTCGTGGTCGTTGAGCACGGCCCGGATCAGGGTGGGTTCGCCCGCCACCCAGCCGAGCCGGGGCACCCGTCGGATCGGTCCGAAGGGCCGTGCCATGGTGATCCTGGTCAGCGTCCACAGCGCGGGTCGGCTGGCCCACAGCAGCTTGCTCTCGTGCCGTTCCGCCGTTGTCGTCGCGCTCATCGCCGCCCCCGCCGCCGCCTTGGGTGTCCGTGCGAGGAACCGTACCGTGGCAGGGCCCGGCCCTGGGATCATCGTATGATCGGGCGGCCCGGGGGAGGCCTGGACAGCCTGGACACGGTGTCGGGGAATGTGGACAGGTGGTCGGGCCACCGGTGCCGGTACGGGCCGGGGGCGGCCCTGATCGGCCTGGCCGGCGGAGTCCCGCTCGGCGTCCTCTTCGCGCGGTTGTGAACCTGGTCGAGTGGGAGCATCGGTGACGGATCTGTGGGTGGTCGTGCCGGCCTACAACGAGGAGGCCTCGCTGCCGGCCACCTTGCGGGCGCTGGCGGGGCAGAACGACGTGGATTTCGAGTGCGTGGTGGTGGACAACACCTCGACCGACCGGACCGCCGAGGTGGTCCGGGAGTTCGCCGTCACCGCCGGGTTCCCGCTGCACCTGATCACCGAGGCGCGCAAGGGCACCGGCGCGGCGGCGGACACCGGGATGCGGTACGCGATCAAGGCCGGTGCCCGGTACCTGGCCCGCACCGACGCCGACTGCCTGCCGGTGCCCGGCTGGACGGCGGCCGTGCGGCGCGGACTGTCCGGCGGGCTGGAACTGGTCACCGGCCCACTGAGGCCGCGAACCGACGAGTTCCGGCTCAAACTGTGGGAGAGCCGGCTGCTTCCGGCGGTGGTCGCGGTGGCGGCCCGGTTCGGCAGGTTCCGGCCCGGCAACCAGGATCCGCAGTACCTCGGCCCGTACCTGATGTGCCCCGGCTGCAACCTGGCCATCACCGCCGACCTCTACCAGCGCTGCGGCGGCTTCCCGCGCACCGCGATCGAGGAGGAGCACGAGGACCGCGCCCTGGTGAACCGGGTCCGCAGGCTCACCGCGGCGTACGGGCAGGTCCCGGGCATGACGGTCCACGGTTCGGTGCGGCGGCTGCGCGCCTTCGGGCTGCGCAACACGCTGGCCTGGTACGCGGACCACCGGTACCGGCCGGACGTGGTCGACATCCGATGAGGCGTCGGGAACACGTCCGGGAGCGACGGGCGGCGCAGCCGGCGGCGAGGGCCGGGCGGATCGTACGGCGACGGGCCGGGCGGAGCGCACGGCGACGGATCGAACGGCGGGTGCTGATCCCGGCGTCCGCACGACGGGAGGTGACGGCCGGATGAGCGGCGAGTCCCCGGAGGTGACCACCCCATGAGCAGCACGCCGGACCCCGCAGGCACCGGACTGGCCGGGCGGATCGCGGACCACGCGCGCCGGACGCCCGACGCGCCTGCCCTGCTCGACGCGCACGGCACGCTCACCTACGGCGAGCTCGCCCGGCGGATCGCCGCGACCGCGAGCGGGCTGCGGTCCGCCGGAATGGGCGCCGGTGACACCGTGCTGTTCGCGGTCCGCCCCGGCCGGGACGCCCTGGTGCTCGGCCTGGCCGTCATGGCGGTCGGCGCCGCCGTGGTGGTGGCCGACCCGGGCGCCGGCGCCGAGCTCGACGCCGCACGCGGCCGGCTCGTCGCCGAATCGCTCGCCGCGCCGCGCTGGCTGGCCGCCGAGTCCTGGCTCTCCGCGCTCTCCGCGCGCAGGGCCGGGCGCACACTGCTGCGCCGCCTCGGCCTCGACCTTCCCGCGCTCCACGACCCGACCCTGCGCCTGGTCCACACCGGCCCGCGCCTCCCCGGCCTGCCCCCGCACGCACTCTCCGCCGCCGCGCTGGCGCGCACGGCGTCCGCACCCCCGTCCGAGCCCGCGGGGGATCCGGACCGCCCCGCCCTGATCGTGTTCACCTCCGGCACCACGGCCCGCCCCCGCGGGGTCGTGCACAGCCAGGGGACGCTGCTGGCCGGCGCGGACCTGCTCGGCGAAAGCCTCGGCCTGCCCGCCGCCCGGGGCCCGGTCGTCGTGCACTCCGAGCAGCTGATGATGGCCTTCGCCTTCCTCGCCGCCGGCGCCACCTGGTCGGCGGCGCCGCTCCCGGTGCGTCCGAAGCGGTTCCTGCGGGACCTGCGGCGCCGCCGCGCCACCCACACCTTCGGCACCCCGGCCGCCCTGTCCCGCCTGCTCGCCGCCGGTCGGCTCCCGGACACCCTGGGCACGGTGCTGCTCGGGGCCGCTCCCGTGCCGCCCCCGATTCTGCGCCGCCTGCGGACCGCGCTCCCCTCGGCCCGGATCGCCGTGATCTACGGTGCGACCGAGATGCTGCCGATCGCCGTGACCGAGGCCGGGGAGAAGCTCGACCACGCACCTCACGGCGACCTGGCCGGCCACCCCCTGCCCGGCGTCACGGCACGCCTCAACGAGGAGGGCGAACTGCTCCTCCGCGGCGCCCACCTGGCGATCGGCTACGTCGGGGACGGCGCGATCGGCGAACTCAACACCGGCGACCGGGCCCGGATCGACGCCGAGGGCCGGATCGTCCTGCTCGGCCGGACCAAGGACATGCTGATCCGCGGCTCCTTCAACCTCTACCCCGGCCTGTACGAACCCGCGATAGCCGCCCTTCCGGGCATCGCCGAGGCCGTCATCGTGGGCGTCCCCGATCCGCTGACGGCCGACGAGGCGGTGGTGCTGGCCGTCCGTCCGGACGGCTCGGTCCCGGAACCGGAACTCCTGCGCCGCCTGCACCGCGAACTGCCCCGCACGATCGACCACGCGGCGCTGCCGGACCGGATCCACTGCCTCCCGGCGATCCCCCGCCGGGGACGGACCGAGAAGCCCGACCGCGAACAACTCCGCGCGCTGGTCGCGCGGGAGAGGCGGTGATCGCCGAAGTCGCACGGAGCACCCGTGCGGATGGCCGCGCACGGAAGCCGCGTCGCGGCGACCGCTCGACAGAGCGGCCCCCGCCCGGATGGGTTCCGGACGGGGGCCGCGGGGTTCTACAGGGTTCGGTGGCCTTTGAGCGGGGTGGTCAGGCGGCTCGGGCCTGGAGGTGCCAGCGCTGGTTGGCGCCGGAGTTGCAGGGCCAGAGCCCGAGGGCGGTGCCGTTCGCGTCCTGCCAGCCGGGCAGTTCCAGGCAGCTCTGGGACGCCGGGTTGTAGAGCCGGCCGTCGCTCTGGCGGACCCAGGTCTGCTGGTCGGCGTTGCCGCACGGCAGGATGACGACCGGCGAGCCGGTGGGACTGGTGCTGAGGCAGCGCTCGGTACCGGGGACCTTGATCCTGTTGTCGGCGGTCAGCGTGAAGTACTGGGCCGAGCCGTTGTAGCAGTCGTAGATCCGCGGCACGGCCCCTTCCTGGCCGCCCCAGTTGTCGATGCAGCTACCGGCGTTGTAGGCGCTGCGGATCTGGACGTTCGACCCGACGGTGGCCACGGTGTTGGCCTGCTGGTCGGTGAGGGCGTACGGGTGGACCCGGACGTCGCTGATCGCGCCGGAGAAGAGGGCGTTGGTGGAGACGCCGGTCTTGTTGGTGCCTTCGGCCCCGATGAGCAGGCCGCCGTTGGTCTTCCAGGACGTCGGCGCCTTGTTGCTGCCGACCGCCCTGCCGTTCACGTAGAGCGTGACGGTGTGCGTTCCGGAGTTGTAGACGCCCGTCAGGTGCGTCCAGACGCCGACCTGGGCGGTCTCGCCGCTGGCGGCCGAGTAGTAGGCGCCGGTGCTCTCCAGGTCCTCGCCGGTGACGGTGAACAGCCACTGCTGGAGGCCGGGGTGGTAGTGCAGGTAGAACGGGCTCCGCTCCTGGCCGACGATGGAGACGGCGGACTGGAAGCCGGCGGCGCTGCCGAGCCTCACCCAGGCGGAGACGCTGAAGCTCTGGGTGGTGTCCAGACCGGTGGTCGTTCCCGCGCTGTGGGTGGTCCGGTAGTAGCCGGCGCCGTTGAAGGCGGCGGCGCGGTTCGCCGCACCGTTGTGGTCGGTCGTGGTGCCGACCGTCTGGTAGGCGATCAGCGGGTTGACCAGGGTGGAGTCCGAGGTCTGGCTCTGGCCGTCGAGCCCCCACCAGAGCGGGTTCACCGAGGTGTCGGCGACCGCCTCGGGGCCGACGTACCAGGTGAAGCCCGGGTCGGCGGCGCCGGGGTTGACGGTCTCGCCCCACCAGATGTCGATCCGGCCCTCGTTGGTCCTGCCCCAGAGGGTCGGGGAGCCCTTGCCGGTGAGGTCGCCGTCCGACCCGAGGACGGGCCAGCCCTCCACCGGGACGGACCCGATGACGGACACGTGGGAGATCCCGGTGACCGTGGGCACGTTGAGGACGGTGCCGGCGCCGTCGATCACCGGCTGGCCCTGCTTGTCGGTGGCGACCACGGTACCGGTGGTGAAGGTGTAGGCGAGCAGGGCGCCCTTGGCACCGTCCGGGGCGGCCTGGAGGTTGCGTGCCCACAGACCCGGGTGGCCCTGCTTGGCCCAGTCGCCCGGGGTGATGAGCTCCTTGTCCTTCCACCCGGAGGCGGCGAGGAGGACGGGCTTGCCCAGGGTGTTGTTGACGGTCGCCGGGTAGTACCAGAGCGCGCCGTCGGTCCCGCCGTTGGTGCTCTCGACGGTGAGCAGGCCGGTCTTGTTCTTGAACTGCAACTTGTAGTTCAGGTCGGCGTTGACCGGGTCGCCGAGCGAGGCGACCCGCAGGGTGTTCGACCAGTCGGCGGCGTTGTATCCCGCGGCGGTGCGCCAGGCGCAGTTCTCGGTCGCGGTCACCACGCACTGCGGCTTGGCGAGCTCCACCTTGGTGTCGATCCGCCCGTACTGGCCGGTGTTGCCGGGATTGCCGTAGACGTACAGGTTGGGGCTGCCGGGAGCATGGGCGATGAAGTCGTCGATGTTGTTGCCGCCGGTCAGGGTGCCGCGATGGGCGAACTGGACGTTGTCCCAGCCCTGCCCGGTGGGCGAGTCCGCCCGGCCGGCCACCAGGGTCACGGCGGTGTTCCTGGCGAGCGGGTTGCCCGGCACGGTGTAGGCGCGCAGGTTGCCGGACTGGTCGGGGGTGACGATGTCGGGCGCGCTGTCACCGGTCACGTCGCCGAAGGCGGGCGGGGGGCCGTCCGGGTTCCACGGGACGTAGAACGAGTACGGCGCGATCAGCGAGACGTTGCGCGCGTTGTCCATCACCTGGATGTACAGGATGTTGGTGCCCCAGCGGTTGGGGACCACGTCGGCCCCGCCCTGCGGGATCGAGGACCCGCAGACCCAGCCGGCGCCGGCCAGCTGCGGGTCCCAGGACCAGCGGGCGCAGGCGAGGCCGGAGCTGCCACCGCCGTCCGGCGCGGGGTCGGCCACGGTGAACGGGACGATGCCCACCTCGCCGGTGCGCTTCCTGGTGGTCTGGCCGTTGCCGGACGGCGGGTACTGGGTCGCCAACTGGGCCTCGGACAGCTGGGTGTAGCCGTTCGGAACCTGGATGGTCGGCGGGGTCAGGTCCACGCCGAAGCGGCAGGTGGGCGTCGAGTTCGACATCCCGACCAGGCCGTCGGTGGCGTGGGTGCTCCAGCCGTAGACGTGGCCGTCCTTGATCACGTCGGAGCGGACGTTGAAGCTCGCGTTGGCGCCGTTGCCGACCCAGCCGGAGAGCCCGGAGTCGACGTCGGGGACACCGGGGAGCGAGTAGTCCCAGATGTGCGACCAGCTCTGCAGCTGGTTCTGGACAGGGCTGTGCACGGTGGCGTTGAGCGACACCGCGCCGTTGAATCCGCTGCTGGAGTTCATCCAGCCGATCGACGAGCCGTTGCAGCCCTGGTCCTCCGCCCACGGCACGGCCGTGCTCGGCGCCGGCCAGGCGTACTGGCCGGTCGGGGTGTCGGGGGTGATGTCGTACTCGACCGCGACGACCGGCTGGTAGTCCATCCGCTTGAAGGCGTTCCGGTCGCTCTCGTTGCGGGCGAACAGGCCGAAGGCGAGGGCGTTGTTGCCGGGGGTGTGCGCCCGGTAGGCCGAGGTGACGTCGTAGTTGAACTGGCGGGTGCCGCCGCAGCCGCTCTGGCCGGAGCCGGCCACGCTGGCCTCGCCGATGCGGCCGCCGATGACGCCGGGGGGGTTGGCCCACGTCGTGCCGCCGTTGATGCCGCCGGTCAGGTACAGGTCGACGGTGTAGGCGTTGGTGCAGGACCAGTCGGAGGACTGGTACTGCCAGACGGAGAGCGTCGCCTTGTTGATGACGGTGGAGCCGAACCCGCTGGTGTCGAACTGGTAGTACGCCCGCTCGATGCCCTTCTCGGTCCGCCAGCCCTGGTAGCCGACGCCCGGGTGCGAGTACTCGTCGCCGTTGCCGGTGTTCCGCATGTAGTTCGGGAAGTTGGGGTAGGCCTGCTGGGTCCAGGTCCAGGCGTTGGCCGAGCGCGCGTCGGGGATCCAGGAGGGGTCGATGTACCACGGGCCCTGGCCCTGGCCGAGGACGGCCTGATCGACCGTCAACTCGACGGCGTCGGCCGTGACGGCGGCCGGCATCACGGCGACCTTGGCGCCGGCACCGGGGCCGAAGGCGCTACTGCTCTTCTCGGCGGTGCCGGGGCCGTCGGCCGCGTTGTTGCCGCCCGGTGCGCCCTGTACGCCCCGTGCTGCGCCGCCCGCCGCGGCGGCCGGGGTCGCCGGGGAGCTGTCCCACACCTGGGGCGCCGGGGCGTGCCAGCGCACGGTGCCGTCGGCGGCGGTCGCGGTGAGGTTGTTGTCGGCGTCCGCCTTGACCGTGACACCCTTGGCCTCGGTGCCGAAACGGACCTTCTTGAGCTTGGGGTTCTTGGCCGCCTCGGCGGTCTTGACGACCAGGACGGTGCTCAGCGCCCCGTACTTGGTGACGGTGACCTTGAGGTCCACCCCGGGCTCGACCTCGGGGTAGGTCAGGCTTCCCCCCTCCGCGTCCAGGACCGGCTTGGTGAGGGGGAACGGCGAGCCGATGGCCAGGCTCTCGCCGTCCGCACCGGTCAGCGTCCCGAGCGGCCCCTCGCCGCCGCCGGACAGGTGCACTCCGGAGGCGGCGACCGCGGGCCGGAACCCGCCGGCCGGGTCGGCGACCAGCCTGCCGTCCAGGACGGCCCAGCCGCCGTCCGGCTTCCTTGTCCGCTGCTGGACGGCGTGCTGGGTCCGGGAGAGGTGGCCCTCCGGGGTGACGACCGTCTCACTGAACTCGTCCGTCAACTCCGGTACGGGGACCGGGTTCTTGGTCTCCTTCGCCCTGGCGATCGCCTTCTGGGTCGCGGTGACGATGGGCTTCGCCTGCGCGCGCTCGGCATCGGCGGCGGCCATGGTCTCGGAGCTGGGGCCGGACGATGCCGAGGGCGCGGCTCCGGGCCAGGTGGGGGGCACGCCGGGCGCGGTGTCGGCGAACGCGGCCGGAGCCACGGACGACAGTGCGAGCACGAGCCCGACGGCGGCGGCGCAGGTGCGCCGGCGTGAGTGTCCCGGTCGGCGGCGATGAGTTCCGGATCGGGCTTCGGAGCCCGATCCGGAGAGAGCAGCTGGCATGTTCTGATCCCCCCACGATGTGGTTCGAGCGGCTGCGTGTGGGATCCGTGGAGATCGCACGCAAAGGACGGCATGAAAGCTGGCGCAAGGCCAGATGGTCCGTCAACTGCCGGATGGAACCGCGAAGTCCGATTTGACGGCGGCCGGACCCATTTGACGTGGGTGTGATGTTGATCACAATGGCGATGAGTCGATATTCCCCTCGACGGCCACTGGGTCAGGCCCTACTCTCCGCCAGAGTCCTTTGTCCGTACCCGGATTGAGGGTGCGGCGAGCTGTGGGGGGTGGCAATGGCTGGTCGTGGAGCCGGTTTGGCCAGGTTTGTCGGGAGGGGGGATCCGCCTTCAGGGTTGTGGGGATCCCGTAGAGCTCTGGTGAGTTCGCTGGTGTTGCTGGGCGCGCTGATCGCACCTGTCGCACCGGCGTTGGCGGCCCCGCCGACCGCGGGCGACAAGGACCGGATCTGGTCGCCGCCCCATACGCCGTTGCCGAAGACGGCGTCGGTGCCGGGTTCGGCGGAGAAGCCGAAGTCGGCCGAGCCGGTGACCGGCTCGCCGAACTGGGTGCCGCCGAAGGCGCTGCCCCGGGTGCCGAGCGGTTCCGCCGTGGTGGAGCTGGATGCGGCGCCTGCGGCGGGTGCGAAGTCCGCCCGCGGTGACGCGGCCGGGTCACAGGTGCGGGAGCCGGCCGCGGGCGCGTCGAAGAAGGCGGGCGAACTACCGGTGTGGCTGGCGCCGTTGGCGCCGGAGGCCGACGGTGCCCCGGGTGCGCGGGTGCCCGTACGGGTGCAGGTGGCGGACGGTAAGGCCGCTGATGCGGCCGGTGTGCAGGGTGCGCTGTTCTCGCTCGGCGCGGACCTGGGGCGGGAGGGGCGGGCCGAGCCCGGGAAGGTCCGGGTCGGCCTGGATCTGGGTGCTGTCGGGTTCGGCGGTGACTTCGCGGAGCGCGCGCGACTGGTGTCGCTGCCGGGCTGTGCGCTGACGACGCCGGAGGTCGCGGGCTGCCTGGTGCGGACGCCGGTCGCGTCGCACTACGACGCGGAGGCGAAGCGGCTGGTCGCGGACGTGGAGCTGCGGGCGGACGGCGGCGGTTCGGCGGACGGTGCCGGTTCGGCAAACGGGGCGCAGCCGGAGGCGAAGTCCGCCGAGGCGGCAGTGGGTTCGCTGGTGCTGGCCACGGAGGGCACTCCGTCGAGCGGGACCGGCACCTACAGTGCCACGTCATTGTCGCCGAGTCAGTCGTGGACGGCGGGCGGCTCCTCGGGGGCGTTCACGTACAGCTATCCGATCGTCTCGCCGCCCACGCTCGGCGGTGCCGTGCCGCAGGTGGCGCTCGGCTACGATTCCTCCTCCGTGGACGGGAAGACCGCGTCGACGAATTCCCAGGCGTCCTGGATCGGTGACGGCTGGGAGTTGAACACGGGCTTCGTGGAGCGCTCGTACAAGCCGTGCGACAAGGCGGGCATCGCGAATTCGGGTGACCAGTGCTGGGGCGGGGCGAATCTGACGCTTTCGCTGGGCGGGCACTCGGGTGAACTGGTGCCGCACGACGCTTCGTGTGTGGGCGGGGACGCGTCGTTCGAGCAGTCGAAGTGCACCTGGCGGCTGAAGAACGACGACGGCACGAAGGTCGAGTTCCTGACCGGCGCGGAGAACGGCACGTGGAACAAGGGTTACCTGAAGGTGACCGACACTTCGGGGACGGTCTTCTACTTCGGCCTCAACCACCTTCCCTCCGCGACCGGTACGCCGACCACCGTCGGTCCGGCGAGCGGTTCGGCGTGGACGGTGCCGGTGTACTCGCCGAACGCCGGGGATCCGTGCTACGACTCCTCCAAGGGGAAGGGTTCGTGGTGCCAGATGGCGTGGCGCTGGAACCTGGACTACGTGGTGGACGTGCACGGGAACCTGACGACGTACGCGTACACGCCCGAGACCAACCACTACGCGCGCGGTGGCGGCCAGAACCCGGGTGCCGGGGCCACCACGGAGTACACGCGCGGCGGTGTGCTGTCGTCGATCGGCTACGGGCAGCTGCTGTCGGACCAGTTGGCGGCGAACGGTGCGTACAGGCCGGCGTCGCGGATCGAGTTCGAGCCGGGTGAGCGGTGCGTGACGAGTGCGGCGGCCTGCGATCCCGCGCAGCGTACGTCGGCGAATGCCGCGAACTGGCCGGATGTGCCGTTGGACAAGCAGTGCGGTGCGAGCGGTACCTGCTCGAACGTGGCTCCGACGTACTGGTCGACGAAGTGGCTGAACAAGATCACGACGTCGATCCGCTCGGGTGCGTCGTACCGTCCGGTGGACGTCTACGAGTTGGCGCACGTGTTCAAGACCCCGCAGAACGCGGGGGAGAACCAGCCGATTCCGTGGCTTGAGTCGGTGAAGCGCTCCGGCAAGGACACCTTCGACGGCCAGGAGGAGAAGAGCCTGCCGAAGGTGACCTTCGCCAGCCTGATGCTGCCGAACCGGGTGGACGGGTTGCTGCCGGCGAGGCCGCGCTACAACCGGCCCCGCATCGAGGTGATCACCATCGAGACCGGTGGCACGATCAACGTCGACTACGTGAAGGAGTCCTGCTCGCGGACGGCGAACCGGATGCCGGCCTCGGCCGACAGCAACACACTGAGCTGCTTCCCCGTGAAGTGGTACGACACGGCTGTTCCGGGCCCGGTGGACGACTGGTTCCTGCACTACCCGGTGGCCTCGGTGACGGTGAACCCGAACAGCGGCCTCGTCGCGGGCTCCATCGCGAAGACGACGGCGTACTCGTACGGTCCGGCGGCCTGGCACCGGAACGACGGCGCCCTGGTGCAGTCGGACTTCCGGACCTGGGACCAGTTCCGGGGCTTCCAGTCGGTGACCGTGATCACGGGATCCGGTCAGGACGGTGTGAGGTCGAAGTCGTCGACCAGCTACCACCAGGGCATGGACGGCGACGTCAAGGCCAACAACACCGCCGTCGCGGCCACGGTCGCCGGTCCGAAGAGCGGGGCCAAGGCCGACCACGCCTGGCTCACCGGCCGACCGCTGGAGACCGACACCTACGCGGACGAGAACGCGTCCGAGCCGGACAGCTGGACGGTGAACACCAGTAGCGGCCCGGTCGACCGCGCTACCCATGTGCGCGGCAGCGGTCTGCCGGACCTGGTCGCCCGGTACGCGTCGACGACGACGACCAGTACGACCACGGCGAAGACGTCGAGCGGCACCCGGACCGCCTCGACCGTGAGCACCACCGACCCGGCCTACGGAAACCGGATCACCACCTCGCTCAGCACGGCGGACGGCACGCCGGACGTCTGCACCCGCACCTCGTACGCGGCCGGCGGCAATCCGCAGATGACCGCCCTGGTGTCCGAGGTCGTCACCGTGTCGGGCGCCGACGCCTGCGCCGCGACGCCGGCATCGGCCAACACCGTCAGCGGAGCGCGCACCCTGTACGACAGCACGGTGTTCGGCAGCGCCGGCGCGAAGGGCGAGCTGACCGGCGTCCAGGTCCTCGACCGGTTCGACGGCGCCGGTGCCGCGCAGTGGGTGACCACGGGCTCCAAGACCTATGACGGCTACGGGCGCGTGGTGAGCGACGTCGACACCACCGTCACCGACAGCGCGAACCCCGGCGGTGCCGTCACGACGACCGCTTACGGAGCCGCCGCCCCCGGAGAGCTGACGGCCGAGCTCGCCACCGCCACGCCTGCTCCGGCCGGGACGCCCGACGCCGGGGGCCGGCGCACCACGGTGGTGAAGCTGAACCCGGCGCGCGGTCTCCCGGTGGCGACGACCGACTCCAACTCCCGGACGGTGAACCAGGCCTACGACGGCCTCGGGCGGCTCACGGCGGTCTGGATGCCGGGGCGGTCGAAGGCCTCCAGTGCGAACCAGACCTTCGACTACTCGGTGCAGGGGACATCGGCGCCGTCCTCGCTCACCAGCAGGACGCTGCGGCCGAACGGTACGTACGCGCTGGTGACCCAGATCACCGACGGCCTGGGCCGGGTGGTGCAGTCGCAGAGCGAGCCCGCGGTCTCCGCCTACCACGGCCGTTTGATCACCGATACGTTCTACGACTCCCAGAGCCGGCCGAACCGCGTCTACAACGCGTACTACGAGGACACCTCCGGCCCGACGACGGTGCGCTGGCAGCCGAACGGGGCAAGCGTGCCGAGCCAGTCCTACACGGTCTTCGACGGCCTGGGCCGGTCCGTGAGCGCGCAGTCGATCGCCCTGGGGGTCCTCCAGTCGACGACGGCGACGGCGTACCCCGGCAACGACCGGGTGGACGTGACTCCGCCCAGCGGTGCCACGGCCACCAGCACGGTGACGGATGCGCGCGGCCGCATCGCGCAGCTGTGGCAGTACCGCACGCCGACGGCGACGGGCAACCCCGCCGACGCCGACGTGACGACGTACACCTACACACCGCTCGGCAAGGCGGCCTCGCGGGTGGACGCGGCGGGGAACACCTGGAGCTACGGCTACGACCAACGTGGCCGCCAGGTCCGGGTGGACGACCCGGACACGGGCTCGACCACGCAGGCGTACGACTTCGCGGGGCGGCTCATCGGCACCACGGACGCGCGCGGTCAGACGGTGGCGTCCACCTACGACCTGCTGGGCCGCAAGACCGGTACGTACAACGGCACGGTGACCGCGGCCAACCAGCTGACCGGGTTCACGTACGACACGGTGGCCAAGGGCCAGCTCGCGGTGTCCACCAGGTACGTGGGCGGTGCGTCGGGTGCCGCCTACTCCAAGGCCGTCACCGCGGTCGACGACGCCTACCGGCCGACCGCGACGACGGTGTCGATCCCGGGGAGCGAGGTCGGCCTGACGGGCCAGCTGACGTTCGCCTACTCGGCGGTCTACGACCCGGTCAGCGGCGCGCTGGTGTCGGAGGGGCGTGCGGCCGCCGGCGACCTGGCGGACGAGTACCTGACGTACAACTACGAGGTCAACGGACCGCTGCACGACATGGGCGGTGCGGGGATCACGTATCTGCGGCAGGCGGACTGGGACGCCTACGGGCGCAACATCCGTTCCACGGTGAACCCGTGGGGGACGCAGGTGGTGGCGACCAACACGTACGACGAGTCGACGGGCCGGCTGTTGTCGCAGTACGTGGACAAGCAGACGGCGACGACGGGGTCGGTCCAGAACACGACCTACGCCTACAACCAGGCCGGTCAGCTGACGGCGGTCCGCTCGATTCCGAACAACACTCCGTCGGCCACGGATCTGCAGTGCTTCACGTACGACTACCTGGGCCGTCTGACGACGGCGTGGAGCGACACCGGGCAGCTGAACCAGGCGACGCCGTCGATCGGCGGTCAGGGCGCGTGCGCCAACACGACGCCGACCAGTGGCGCGGTCGCGCCCCTGCTGTCCACCGTGGGCGGCAGTGCCGCCTACTGGCAGGAGTACGCGTACGACCTGACCGGCAACCGCACCGAGCTGGTCCACCACAACGTGAACGGGGACAGCTCGAAGGATCTGAAGGTCAAGCAGACCTTCCCGGCGGCGGGCAGCAGGAACACGCCGACGACCGCGGCCGGCACGGGCGGCGGCACCGGTGGCCCGCACGCGATGGCCACCAGCAAGTACACCTTCGGCACGGCGGGCAGCGCGGCGGGCTCCAACCAGTACGACGCGGCCGGTAACACCACGAAGATCGCCAACCCGGGTGGCAACAAGGAGCTGAAGGCCGGCTTCGTGTTGAAGTCCGGTGAGTCGGTGCGCTCCAACAGCACGCAGTTGGCGATGCAGACGGACGGGAACCTGGTCCTGACCTCACTGCGCAGCGACAGCGTGCTGTGGTCGTCGAACACGCAGGACCACCCGGGCTCGCGGGCGGTGATGCAGGACGACGGCAACTTCGTGGTCTACGACCCGCAGAACACCGTGCTCTGGTCGACGGGGACGGGCGTGGGTGCCGGAAGCGGCTACTTCGCCGTGGTCCAGGACGACGGCAAGTTCATGGTCTACGCGCCCGGCTGGCAGTCCAAGTGGGGCACCAGCACCTGGAACTGGGTCGACGCCGGCAACGGCGCCAGTCTGAACTGGGACGTGGAGGGCAAGCTAGCCTCGACCACCCAGAACACCCAGACCAGCAGCTACGTCTACGACGCCGACGGCAACCAGTTCGTGCGCCGGAACCCCGGCAAGGTCACCGTCAACCTCGGCGGCGGCGACGAACTCACCTACAACACGGGCAGCGGGCTGCGCACCGGTACCCGCTACTACGCGATCCCCGGAGGGATCACCCTCGTCCGCCAGGGCGCGACGAAGCTCACCTACCAGTTCGCGGACCACCACGGCACCAACGGCCTGTCGATCGACAGCGCGTCGCTGGCCGAGACCCGCCGGCCGACCGACCCGTTCGGCCTCACCCGCGGCACCGAGTCGACCACCACCCGGTGGGCGGGCGACAAGGGGTACGTCGGCGGGCTCAAGGACGAAGCGACCGGCTTCACCAACCTCGGCGCCCGCCAGTACCAGCCGAGCACCGGCCGCTTCCTCAGTGCGGACCCGATCCTCGTGGCCGAGGATCCGCAGCAGTGGAACGGTTACGCGTATTCGCACAACAACCCGACCAACCGAAGCGACCCCACGGGTCTCTACGATCCGGACGAGCGTGAATTCTGCACGCACAACAAGGATCAATGCACCAACGGTCGGATTCAGCGCGGGGCGGCGCTCACCTACGGCCAGACCGACGGTATGGACGCCTACTTCGACGAGAACGGAGTTCCGCACATCGTTGCGGAGGACGGCGATTCCGACGAGACCCGCGCGGCTCTGAAGGTGGTGAACAAGGATCTGGAGAAGGCCGGACTTCTCTATGACAAGAAGACCGGAAACGGCGAGAAGTACTTCTATCAGAACGACACTGCGGCGCCGAAGCACGGAGTCGCCAAGGGGGTCGTGAAGAACGCCGCCGGAACCCATGTCGTTGCCGGAACCACCGCCGACCTGATCAAGGTGGTGTGGAAGGACGGAAAGATCGTCTCCGTGACCACCTATGACGTGACAACCGCAACCGTGACCAGTGGGACGAAGGAGATCGTCAAGACGATCGACAAGAAGATGTCCTTGACCGGGAAGTACCAGACGCAGAATGTGATCTTCGTGGCCCAGGGCAAGGAGCAGGCGGGAACCATCGGGGTCCACTACGGGCAGGCGGATTCGAAGGTCCGGGTCATCATGGCGGACGGAAGCGAGGACAGCCAGCCGGCCTGGATCCGTGCCGCGATGGCCAAGCCTTCCTCCGGCGGGAAGTCGGGGCCGCGGGGAACCGCCGACGAGGAGAGGGGCGGCGGCGGCCGTCGCTCGTCGGGAGGCTACGGCGGGAAGGCGTTCACCGGATTGGGCATCATCGGAGACCTGGGCACGATCTGGGGCGCTGCGAACGAGTGGGTCGCCGGGTGCGGGCCCAACCTGGGAATCCCGTGTGAGAGGCCGATAGCCTAGTCGCGGTTCGAGGTCCGGAGCATGTGGCTGACGTCCCTGACGTCAGCCACATGCCCGATCCGCAGCGGAACCTCGAACGGGGCCGGTGGGTGAAAGGCGTCCTCCGGCGCTACCGGTCGGCGGCTGCGTCCTGTCGTTTCAGCACCCCGGTGACGCTGGACTTGAAAGGGAAGCGCTCCGTCCGGGGCAGCGCAACCTCGACCAGCTTTCCGTCGTACAGCATCCAGAGGCCGAAGCAGTCGTCCTCCTCGTCCCGTATGAGGACCTGGACCGAAAAGGGGTCGGGCCACTCAAGTGATTCCAGGTCGGGGATGAGGCCGGCCCAGGTCGCCCGCTGGAACTGAATGACCCAGGTGAAACACGAATCCGCCCCCCCTTCCCCGTCCTCGAAGAAACCCTCGTCGATACGGGTGAAGCGATTGGGCCAGCTGCGCGAATTGTCGGGGATCGTCAGGGGCGCCATGACTTCTTCGGCATCCCGTGCGATGACGATGACCTCAGCGAATCTGCTCATTGGGTCATTATGGGGTACGGGCCGCCGGCCCGGGCGGCATCGTCCAGAGGCCCGTCCGGATGGATCGACCACGTGCCGGCGGGGGCGGTCAGAGCTGCGGTGGCTCCTCGTCGTCGGCTTCGTCGGCCTCACCGGCGGGATCGTCGGGAGACCAGCGGAGCGTCACGTCGAAGTGGACGCCGGCGGAGCCGCCCGCCAGGATCACGCCGACGCTGCCGTCCAGTTTGACGCCGAACCTGACCTCGATCTCGTCGGGTCGGCGCGGCAGGGCGCTGAACGCCTCGATCACGTCGGACGCCGTGTTGACCACGGTGTGCAGCGAGTCCCGCACCGTGGCGCCCGCTCGCTCCAGGCCTCCCCGGCCGGCGGGCGCGACTCCCGTGCCGGTGTCCTCGCTCTCGACCACCAGCGTCCCGCCGGACGCCAGGGTGAATTCGGTACGTGTGGTCACTGGGCCTCCTGGCCTGCGGGTCGGGACGGTGTGCAGACGGAGCTCTGCAGCGGCTTCGGACGAGCGTCGGCCTGGACCCTGTCCAGCCCGGCGAGGATCTTCGGCAGTTGGGACGGGTCGTTCAGATAGTCGAGCACCGCGCGGTTGAACGCGGCCGCCATGGTGCTGGGCATGCTGTCCGAGGCGTCGAAGCACAGGATGGCGGGCGAGGCCAGCAGCTGGTTGATCCGGCGGGCGACGCTGCCGGTGGTGTCACGGGACGCGATCTCCTGGGTGACGGTGCGGCTGGCGGAGAACGCCGCCTCCGGCTGCCGGCCCGGCCAGATCCGTTGGGCCTTCGGGCCGGCGAGGAAGGCCATGAACTTCTCCGCCTCGAGCGAATCGCGGAACATCGCGACGAGATCTCCCGACACCTCGTACGCAGGCGTTCGCGCGGGCTGGAACTCGGGGAACGGGACGAAGTCGTAGTCGGTTCCCGGGACGGACTCGGTCGGCGCCTCGGGGTCCGGGGTGACGAGGGCGCCGTGCCCGAGGTAGCAGCCCGGCGGTGCGGTGAAGAGCGGATAGGCCCCCTCGCCGTAGCTGGTCAGGAGTGCGGTCAGCGGGCCGCCGTGGATCGCGCCCTGCGCGGTGACGGTCCGGCCCCATGTCTGCCAGGCCGCACTGACCTCCGGCGATGTCCATGTGAGCTTGCCGTCGACCCAGGCCGAGTAGGTGTCGGCACCCGACTGGTGCAGCAGGACGTCCTCGATCCAGTCGGTGCCCGGCCACCCCGAGTTGGGCGGGTCGGCCAGGGCCAGGCACCAGGGCGTGCCGCCCCCCTGGGTGATCGACTGGCCGAGGCCGACCAAGCCGGACCAGCTGTCGGGCGGCCGGGTGGGGAGTCGCCGGGGGGCGTACCAGATGAGGCTCTTGACGGAGGCCTTGACCACGATGGCGTACAGAGCGCTCCTGGCCTCCCCGTTCTTGGCCTCGCCGGTCCCGGCCTCCCTGGTCTCGGCCTCCCCGAGCCGGTACCAGGGGTCGTAGTCGGACTTCAGGAGATCGACGAGATCGTTGCCGAGTTCGCCGTCCTGGAACCGGTCCAGCCGGACCAGGTCGCCCTGTTGCGCGTAGGAGCGCAGCGCCCCGGGGTTCGGCAGGACGGCCAGGTCCGGCTTCTCGCCCTTCTGCACGCCGGTCCGCAGCACCTGGTCGAGCGCCCGGGTGGGGGAGACCCGGACGTTGATGTCGTGATGGTCGGCCTCGAAGGCCTCGATCACTGCTTGGAAGGAGTCCTTCTCGGCACCGGAGGTCCAGGGTGTCAGGATGCGCAGGACGTGCCGGTCGGACGAGCCGCCGACGCAGGCGGCGGACGCCGCCAGCAGGGTGAGGACCAGCAGGAGCCGCAGCGCGGCCCGGCGCTTCTGCCGCATCATCGGCCTCCGAACCGGTACTCGCCGATGCGCCGGTGCAGCGCGAACACGGCCGCCACGGCCGCCGCCAGGGGCAGCGCCACGACGATCACCTGGCGTAGGGGGAAGTCGGCGTCCACCTTGGTGACATCGTCCGTGAAGGCCACTTCGGCCTGGGCCTGTTGGCGACCTTCCTGCTCCGTCTCGACGGTCGCGGGCTCGGACGCCGGCGGTGTCAGGTGGGTCCCGCAGGGCCTGGTGGTGGTCGGGCAGGCCGGTGCGACGAGGGCGAACAGACCTGCTTCGGCTTCGGCGGCGGACCGGCCGGCCTGCTGCTGTGCCAGGGTGACGGCTTCGACGAACGGGCCGTCCAGGGCCGAGCGCAGGCGTCCGTCCGAGCCGTGGAGCGACTGACCGCACCACAGCGCCGTCGCGGTGAGGGCGAGCACGGCGGCCGCCAACCAGGGGCTCACCCGGCGCCGGAACCGGCGGCGCAGCACGAGCTGCGTCCAGGCGAACAGCGCCAGCACCAGCGCGAACGGCACCAGGAACAGCAGGTCCGCGGCGCCCGCCAACCACACCGAGTCGCGCCGGTCGGTCAGGGCCGCCTTCTCCTCCTGCCGCAGCCGGTCCAGCCTGCCCGAGATCTCCTGGTACTCCAGACCGGCGTACCACAGGGCCGGCAGGGCGTGGGCGAGCTCGCCGGTCTGCTGGTAGTCGGCGGCGGCCTGCTCGATCTCGGCGTTGTAGTCGACGACGAGCCCCTCGATGACCTGCAGATCACCGGCGGCCGCCGGGCCCGCCGCGTTGTACCCGGCCAGTTCCGCCAGGTTCTGGTTGATCGCGGCGATGTCGTTCCGGTACCGGTCGCCGAGTCCGCCGAGGAGTACGGTGCCCTGCCGGAAGCCGTGCACCGCCATGCGTTGGGCGTCCACCAGCGCGGCGTACGCGGCCTCGGCCCGGAGTACCGCGGGGGCGGCCCGCTCGCCGGCCGCTTCGGCTCCGGCGTGTGCCTGGCTGGACACCACCACGCACAGCGCACCGGTCAGCAGGCTGCCCGCCACCAGGGCCGCGCGCAGCCGGCGCAGGGTGCGCGCGGTCGTGGAGGGTGTCGCCGGTTCCTCCGCCACCGGTTCGGCCGCCACCGCGGCGGGGGCGGTCATCTGTCCATCACCGGTGAGCCGTCGGTGAATTCGTGGTCGCACGCGGGGTTCTCGCAGTACCGCGCGCCGGCCACCGCCACCCGGCCGCACCTCGGGCAGGCGGACCCCGGGGCCGGCGGGCGCCCGGGCGCGTGGTCGGCGCGCGGCCCCGGATGCCGCGAGGGACCGTACGAGCTGCTGGTGGACGTGCCCATCATGGCCTGCAGGACGTAGTCCGGATCCAGCCCCGGCCGCAGGCTGACCACGCCGCGGGCGGCGTCCTCGACCTGGACGACCTTGCCCAGGCGCCGGAGCGCGTCCTCGTTGCGCAGTTCGGTGGCCAGCGCCACGGCCCGGCCCCAGGCCTCGCGCGCCCCGTGGTGGTCCCCCCGGCGGAACAGCGTCCCGCCCTGCCATCTGATCGCGTACAGCTCCTTCTCCCGCTCGTGGCGGCGCCAGTCGGTCCCGAGAACGGTCTCCTGGGCCGGATGGTCGACCCAGCGCACGCCGACCACCTCCACCGGGCTGACGGGCGCGGCCAGTTCGGTGCCGATCGCGCCGGTGACGACCTCGATGGAGGCCAGGGTCTCCGGGGCGGCGCTGACCGCCCGGTCGCCGGTCACGGCGAAGGTCGCGACGTACTGGCGTGCCTCGCTGCTCCAGGGGCCGGTCGGGTAGTCGGCCGCCGCTGTTCCGGCCACCGGCAGGCGGTGGCCGAGCAGATCGGCGAGAGCGGGGTGGGCCTGTTCGAGGGCCGAGAGCGACACGCCCGGTGCGCAGCGCACCCGCAGGGCCAGGTCGGACAGCGTGCGGCCCATGGCGGTGCGGATCAGCGCGCGGAACTCGGGTGCCAGGTCGGCCAGGTCCGGCACCGCGTCCGCGGTGCCCTGGAGTTCCTCGGCGATCCGTCTCAGCTCGGCGGGCTCCCAGTCCGCGCCGATGCCGCGGGCGTCGCAGGTGAACACGGAACGGCAGTCGGCGAGCACGGTCTCCATCGACCGGGTCGACCGGTTCTGGTGCTCGTTGCGTCCGTCGGTGAGCAGGAGCACGTGGCAGATCAGATCGCGGTGCGGTTCGAACAGTTCACGGGCCTTGTCGAGCCAGGTGCCGATGACCGTGCCCTGGGCGCCGGGGGCGATCCGGCCGACAGCCTGTTTCGCCTCCGCGCGGGTAGCGGTGCTCGCCGGGGCGAGGAAGGACTCCCGCGGGTAGACCATGGTTGCCTGGTGGGTGCCGGCGACCACCGCGAAGCGGGTTCCCTCGCGGAGGGTGTCGATGGCGGCGCAACTCGCCTCCTTGGCCCGTTGGAGCTTGGTGCGCGGATCGCTCATCGACCCCGACTGGTCCAGCAGGATGACCTCGGCGAACCGCGCGTCGCCCGGCGGGCGCGCCGGCCGGGCGGCCGCGGTGCTCGCGGTCACGCTGAGGTAGACGTGCACCTCGCGTTCGCCCAGGGAGCGGTACCGGTCGTAGTTGGCCTCCAGGGTGACTGCCGGTGCTTCGCTCATGTGCCAATTCCTCTTCGGTAGGGGGAGATTGACGATCGGTCGAAGTCCTGCGGATCACAGCGTGGTGAGCGGCCGTACGGCGTTGGCCAGATCGACGAGCACGGTCTGGAGCCTCTTGTCCGCCTTCCGGGCGAACTCCCGGTACTCCTGCTCCAGGCTCGACCGGAGCTCGCGCTCGGTGGCTTCGCCGTCGGACGCGGCCCGGCCCGATGGCGAGCTGCGCCGGCGGTCGAGCCTGGCCTCCAGGATCAGGGCGGCGAGCCGGCGCCGCTCGGCCTCGTCCAGCGGCAGCGTGGCCAGCACCTGTTCGGCCTCGGCGAGGTCCGAGCCGTCGGGCACGACCTCGGGGCCCGCGTCGAGCCGGCCGGTGTGGATCCGCAGCGCGGCGATCCGCGCCGCCCGGTGGTGGGGTGAGGTGTCGGGAATCTGGCGCAACGCCGAGATCGCGCCGGCCCGGTCGCCGCGGCGCAGCCTCGTCCGGGCGTGGCCGAAGGCGGCGCTCTCGTGCCAGCCGTCGGTCCGCCACACCGACAGGTAGGCCGCCGCCGCGGCGTCGAGTTCCCCGTCGGTCGCGGCCCGGTACTCGGCGCACAGGGCCAGCGCGAGCCGAGGGGCGAGCTCGCCCGGAAGCATCTGGCGGCAGGAGGTGAACATCTTCTCCGCACCGCCGAACTGCTGCTCGGCCAGGGCCATCAGCCCCTCGTGCCAGTTGAGTCGCCAGCCGGGCCGCAACAGATCCCGCGCCCGGTCCAGCGCGGCGCGTGCCGCCGCGGTGTCGGCGAGCCGCAGGTGGAGTCGGCAGCGCAGCAACTCGACCTCGGGCGAGGAGGTGCGGGCGGAGGCCGGGGCGGGATCGGCGTAGGAGGCGAGCTGGGAGAGGGCGACCGCCGGGTCGGCGCTGACCGACGCCCTGAGGAACCCGGCGGCGGAATCGCGGGCATCGACCAGCGGCTCGGGCAGCCCGGCGGCGGCCATGGTCGGTGAGGGCGGGGCGGCGGTGAGCGGACGGCAGCTGCCTTCGGCCGCCGCCCGCAGCGCCGCGGTGCTCGTCCACCGGTCGAGCGGGGGTACCGCCCCGAGTCCGGGGTCGATCGGGGTGGTGGAGCGGGCGAAGAGCAGCGACGGCGCGGTGTACTGGGTGCTGTCGCGGTCGGAGACCAACTCGCGGATCACGCCGCTCAGTTGGCCTGCCATCTCGGCTGCCGAGGCGAAGCGCAGCTGCGGATCGGCATGGGTTGCGCGATCGATGAGCCGGCGCAGCGAGGTGAAACGGGCACTGTCGGGGTCGGTGGTGTACCAGCGGAAGAGCGACTCCAGGGTCCGGCCCACCGTGTGCAGGTCGGTGGCGACGGTGGGACCGGTGACCGTCAGCTCCGGGGCCATGTAGTCCTCCGAGTACGCCCCGATGCCCGGTCTCCCGGCCTCGCGCACCGCGCCGAGGTCGATCAGCTTGATCCGGGAGCCGTACACCATCAGGTTGCTCGGCTTCAGGTCGCAGAACAGGTACCCGCTGTCGTGGAGGTGCTGGAGCGCCCGGAGCGCGCGCAGGACGTAGCCGATGACCTGCTCGGTCTCCAGCAGGCCGAACAGTTCCGGGCGCTCCAGGGAGTAGCCGGGCACGTACTCCATCACGAGGTAGCCGTGGTAGCCGTGCCGGGACCCGCCCGTCGGCTCGTGCGTCACGAAGTCGTAGATGTCGACGATGTCGTCGTGCCTGAGCTCGATCAGGAACCGCTTCTCCTCGGCGGCCTCCTCGACCCGGGTGGGGTCCTCCGCGTCGATCAGGCCCTTGAGCGCCACCGGACGGTTGTTCAGGCGCTCGTCGTGGGCGAGGTAGACCCAGCCGAAGCCGCCGTGCCCGATGCAGCCCTCGACCCGGTAGCGGTCCGACAGCAGGTCGCCCCGGCCGAGCTTCGGCACGAACGAGTAGGCCGTTCCGTCGTACGGGCAGCGCCCCTCCAGCAGGCTCGGCTGACCGTCGAGACCCGTGCCCACAGGGCGGCGGCAGGCGGGATCGGGGCAGAGCCTGCGCTCCTCCGGGATGCGTGGATCGGATCTGACCGCCTGGTCCGGCTCCGGTCCGGCGATCGTCGGCAGGGTGACGAGGCCAAGTCCCCACCAGGGGTCGTCGCCGGACGGGCGCGGCGCCGCTACGGGCTCCGCGAGGCGCGCGGACGACGGCGTGCCGCGGTTGGCGCGCACCGGCGCGGGCTGTCCCCGCGCCGGCGCTCCCGGGGCCGGCACTCCCGGCACCGGCCGCCGGTCGCCGCCCGCCGGTGCGGCCGCCGGCGGCGGAAGCAGACAGCGCCGGCAGTAGCCGGTCGCATCGAGTTCGCCACCGCAGCCAGGACGGTTGCACGGGTTCACGCCCGCCTCCTGTCGACCTCGCGCCGAACGGCCCGGTGGTACTCCTCGACCCGGCGCTCGGCGAGCGGCAGGTCGCACCCGCCGCTGTAGAGCAGCCGCCGGGCCGCTTCGTAGGAGTCGCCCAGTTCCTCGATCAGGCCGCGCGCCGCGGCCTCCGAGCGGTACGCGTCCAGCCGTCCCCGGGCCCGGTCGCGCCGGGCGAGCAGGGCCGTGCACTCGGCGTTCAGTCGCAGGGCCCGCGCCAGCGCCCGGGAGGCCGCCTCCTCGCAGGTGCCGAGTTCCTCCAGCAGCCATCCCCGGCCGGTGGACCCGGCGGCGGTCGAGCCGGTGTCGCGCAGCACCCGCAGGCGGACCGCGAGCGCGGCCGCGGCGGCGACCTGCGGCGGCGGCGTGCCGAGGATCCGCGGCGCGGCGCGGTCACGGCACACCCGGGCATCGCGCTCGGCCGCCGCGACCTCCTCGACCAGCCGGTCGAGCCGCCCGAGTCGGTCGCCGAACCGCGGGTCCTCGCCGTGCCGGCCGTTCGGTGGGGCGAGTGCGGCGGACTGCCCGAGGCTCGCCGCGACCGCGCTGCGGACGTAGCGCGGAGGGTCGCCGTGGTAGGCGAGCAGCAGGCGCACGTCGATGCTCGGCGCCCGCGCGGCGATCGGTTCGAGCAGCCGGTAGTACAGTTCGCCGGGATCGGCCGCCCGGTCGACCGCGTTCACCACGACGATGATCGGCGATCCCAACTCCTCCAACTGGTGGGGGAGATCATCGGTGACGCGGTCGGTCAGCAGGCTCAGGCTCTCCGCCAGCTGCTGGGCGACCTGCTCCGTCGTCCGCCCGGTCGCGTCGACGGCGGCGTCCACCTGGCCCAGCTGCGGGACGGTGCCGGGCGGGGCGCCGCTGACGGCCTCGTCGGGGGCCGCCCGACGGTAGCCCGGCACCGTCAGGCCCACCAGGCGGGACGTCAGCGCGACCGCGCCGCCACCGCCGATCGCACAGACCCCGCCCGGCCCGCCGGACGCCAGCCAGCCGATCAGGTGCCGGGTCAGCGCGAGCCGCACCGGGTCGTCCAGGACCTCCGGGACCTGCGGCGACGGCCAGTCACCCGGTGGTTCCCGCGAGGTCCGGTTCGTCAGATGCCCGTCGAGCACCGCGCTCGCGTACCTGTACAGCGTCCGGACCGCGATCATCCAGCTGCTCTCGGCGAGCGGTGCCCGGACAACCGCGACCACGCCGAGGATCTCACCGCCCTCGGCGAGTGCCGCCGCACCGCTGAACCCGCGGCCGACGCGCTGCTCCAGGACCGCGTCGAGCTGCACCCGCTCCCCGGTGAAGTCGTACGAGGCGATCTTCGCGGTCACCTGCTGGCCGTTGTCGGTGCCCGCCGGAAAGCCGAAGATCCGCACGATCTCGTCGTGCTGCCAGGTCCGCCGGATCCTCGCGCGCGGCGCGCCCGGCACCACCGACCGCAGGGCGAGGACCGCCACATCCCCGCGCTGGCCCGGGAGTGCCGGCTGCCAGCAGCTCTCGACGACGGTCGCCGGGTAGGCGTCGTCGGGACGCCCGGCGATCCGGACCCGGACCTCGCGATCGGCTTCACGTCCGGCCTCGATGGCCTCCTCGACCACGTGCGCACACGTCAGCACGTACTCGCCGTCGAGCATCGTCCCGGCACCGTGCACGCGCCCCCGGGTGTCCTCGATGCGTGCCAGCCAAGGATCCTCCCGTCCCATGGCGGAAAAGATTACGCCAGAAAGGATCTGACAGATAGTCATTTTCCTTGATCGGATCGGGTGTTCGGTGTGTTCCCATTGCTGCCCGGCGTCAGGCCCGGTCCGTGCCGCCGCCGTCGGCAGCACGGCTGAAGCGGAGAGATCAGCTCGTGATCCGGTCACCCCCGCCGGTCAAGATCGGCGGGGGTGAGGTCTCCGGCTCATCCCATTCCGGGGCGTTCATTCAGCCGTGGTGGCGCCGGCGGCGGGTGAAGGCGATGGTGAGGCCGCCGAGGACCAGCAGGGTGGCGCTGACGGTGGCGGTGGTGAGCACGGTGGCGCCGGTGCTGCCGGCGGGGGTCGTGACGGTGACGTCGACCTTCCCGGCGGCGGCCCGGGAGCGGCCGACGGATCGCCGTGGGATCCGGGAGTCAGCGTGTGGAGGCGTGCAGCAGCGCCCCGGCGGCATAGGTGACCGCCATGGCCAGGGCGCCGCCGGCGACGTTGCGCAGGACGGCGGGTCGGACCGGGGCCGCGCCCAGGCGGGCGGAGCCCCAGCCGCACGCGGCGAGGGCGAGCAGGACGGCGGTGACCGTGATCGGGACGCGGGCATCGGCCGGCGGCAGGACGATGGCCAGCAGCGGCAGCAGCGCGCCGACGGTGAAGGCCGCCAGGCTCGCCGCGGCAGCGTTCCACGGGTTGACCAGTTCCTTCGGGTTGATGCCCAGTTCGGCCTCGGCGTGTGCGGCCAGCGGATCGTGCGCCGTCAGCTCCGTCGCGACCTGCCGCGCCAGGTGGGGCGACAGCCCCTTGCCGATGTAGAGGTCGGTCAGCTCGTCGAGCTCCGCCTGCGGCTCCGTGGCGAGCTCGCGCCGCTCCGTGGCGAGTGCGGCGCGTTCCGAGTCCCGCTGGGTGCTGACCGAGACGTACTCCCCGGCCGCCATCGACAGGGACCCGGCCAGCAACCCGGCCAGCCCGGCCGTCAGCAGTTCCTCCGCCGTGGCCCGCGCGCCCGCCACGCCCACCACGAGCCCGGCCGTCGACACCACCCCGTCGTTGGCGCCGAGCACCCCGGCGCGCAGCCAGTTCAACCGTCCGCTCAGGCCGCCCGCCTCGTGCGGCTCGCCGGCATGCGGTCCGGCCGCGGCGGAGTGCGGTTCTCGGTCGTCGTCACCAGGTCCCATCCCGCGGAGTATGGCAGCCGGTGGCCACGGGAAGCGGCGACGCACCGCGACGACGGATCGGGTGTCGGAACGTCCGCCGCCCGGTAGCGGTCGTGCCCGGCGGCGGACCCGCCCTCACCCGCTCTGACCGGATCGTTCCGCATCGCGGCCCGATGGGGTCTTCGCCCGGGCACCCCGTGGGGGTGAGGATCGGGGCATGACCAAAGCACTCCTCGTCATCGACGTCCAGGAATCCTTCCGCCGCCGCGAGAACTGGGCGGCCGTCTCCAACCCCGGGATCGTCGGGCAGGTCGCGCGGCTCGTCGAGCACGCCCGGGCCGAGGGCGACCTCGTCGTCTGGGTCCTGCACGCCGAGCCAGGCACCGGGACGGTGTTCGACCCCGCCCTCGGCCACGTCCGCCCGATGGAGGGGCTGGTGCCGGCGGAGGGCGAGCCCGTCGTCACCAAGACCTCGCACAACGCGTTCACCACCACCAATCTGCGCCAGCTGCTCACCCGGCGGGGGATCCGCGAGCTGGTGGTCAGCGGCATTCGCACCGAGCAGTGCTGCGAGACCACCACCCGGGTGGCGGCCGACCTCGGCTACGACGTCACGTTCGTGATCGACGCGACCGCCACCCATCCGATCGAGCACCGCGACGCGCCGGCCGGTCGCAGCCTCGACGAGATCCTCGCCGATCCGCGCACGCTCTCCACGGAGGAGGTCATCGCCCGTACCGAGTACGCTCTGGCCGGCCGCTTCGCCACCGTCACCACCGTGAAGGAGCTGACCGGATCGTGACCCGCGTCGTCTTCCTGCTGGTCCCGCAGGTGCACCTGCTGGACCTCGCCGGGCCCGCCCAGGTGTTCTCGACGGCGGCCGACCACGGGCTCGGGTACACGGTCGGGTACGTGGCCGAGCAGGAGGACGTCCCCACCGCGCAGGGGGTCGCGCTGCGCGCTTCCACCGAGTGGCCGCGGCTCACGCCGGAGGACCTGGTCGTGGTCCCCGGTTGGCGCTCGTCGACGCTGCGGGCGCACGGGGACCTCTCCCCGGCGACGCTGGAGCGGCTGGCCGCCCACCACGCGGCCGGCGGGACGGTCGCCAGCGTCTGCGCGGGCACGGACGCGCTCGGCCGGGCGGGGTTGCTGGACGGGCGGCGCTGCACCACGCACCACGACCTGCAGGACGAGCTGGCCCGGCGCTACCCGGGGACGGTCGTGGTGCGCGACGTGCTGTACGTGGTGGACGAGCGGGTGGTGACCTCGGCCGGCATCGCGAGCGGCATCGATCTGAGCCTGCATCTGGTCGCGGTCCGGCACGGGCCGGCGGCGGCCGCCCGGATCGCGCGGGAGATGGTCGTCTACGCGCGGCGCAACGGTGACGAGCGGCAGGTCAGCGTGATGCTCCGGCACCGCGCCCATCTGGTCGACGCCGTCCACCGGGTGCAGGACCTGATCGACGCCCGCTTCACCGCCCGGCTCAGCCTCGCCGACCTCGCCGGGGCGTCGGGCGTCAGCGAGCGCACCCTGACCCGCCACTTCACCGAGGCCACCGGCCTCACCCCGCTGCGCTACCAGCAGGAGCTGCGCGTCGAGCGGGCCGAGCACCTCATCGCGCACGGCGCCACCGCGGAGGCCGCCGCCCGCGCGGCCGGCTTCCAGGACGCCCGGATGCTCCGCCGCCTGCGGGCCCGCGCCGGGGCGGTCCGTGCCGGGGAGGGGCCGGCCGGGTTCGTCACCTCGACCGCCGGTCGGCGGACGTGATGGGACACGGGCGTCAGTACACGGCGGGCTGGACGGGCCGACCGGTGCGCCGGTGCGCGCCCAGGAGCTGCGCGCCCCCTCGGGTGAGCAGTCCGACGTCGGTGCCCACGGCGATGAACTGGCAGCCTGCCGCCCGGGCGGTCTCCGCGAGCTGTTCGCCGCCGGCCAGGGTCCCCACGGGTTTGCCCGCGCGGTGGGCGCGCTGGACGACGTGCCGGAAGGCCGCGAGAACGTCGGGGTGCGTCGGCTCGCCGAGACGGCCCATCGTCGCGGCGAGGTCGGACAGGCCGATGAAGACCGCGTCGATGCCGTCCACGGCCGTGATGTCGTCGATCGAGGCGACGGCTCGCGGGGATTCGATCTGCGCGATCACGAAGGTCCGGCTGTTCGCGGTCGAGAGGTAGTCCGGGTCCTGCCCCCAGAGTGATGCGCGTGCCAGTGCGCTGCCGACACCGCGTGTCCCCTCGGGCGGGTAGCGGGTGGCGGCGACCGCCGCCGCGGCCTGCTCCGGCCCGTCGACCATGGGCAGCAGGAGGGTGCGGGCACCGATGTCGAGGTAGCGCTTGACGGCCTCGGGGTGGGAGGTCGGCGGTCGTACCACGGGTGTGGCGGGTGTCGCGGCGATCGCCTGGAGTTGGGAGACGACGGTCCGGAGGGTGTTGGGCGCGTGCTCGGAGTCGATCAGCACCCAGTCGAATCCGATCGTCGCGCAGAGCTCGGCCGTGTACGGGTTGGCCAGGCCGAGCCACAGGCCGATCGACGGGGACTCCCGGCCGCCGTCGAGGAAGGGGTGCCGCTTCATGCGCCCGCCCCTCCGGTGAGGGTGCCGAACCGGCACGCGATCGCGCCCAGCGGCCCGTAGTCGACGTGGAAGGTGTCCCCGGGGCGGGCGAGGACCGGTCGTGTGAACGATCCCGACAGCACGACATGGCCGGGTTCGAGCACCACGCCCCGGGCCGCCAGCCGGTTCGCCAGCCAGGCGACACCGGCGGCCGGGTGGTTGAGCACCCCCGCGGCGACGCCGGTCTCCTCGATCACCGCGTTGCGGTAGCAGATGGCGCCGACCCACCGCAGGTCGAGCTCGGCCGGGCGCACCGGCCGTCCGCCCAGGACCACTCCGGCGTTGGCGGCGTTGTCGGAGATGGTGTCCAGCACCGTCCGGGGCCGACCGGTGTCCCGGTCCTGCTGTTCGATGCGCGCGTCGATGATCTCGAGCGCGGGCAGGACGTAGCGGGTGGCGTTGAGGACGTCCACGACGCCGCAGCCCGGGCCGGACAGCTCGGTGCCGAGGACGAACGCGAGCTCCACTTCGACGCGGGGGACGACGAAGGACTCGATGGGAAGGTTCGCGTCGTCGGCGAAGAACATCTCGTCGAGCAGGACCCCGAAGTCGGGTTCGGTGATGTTCGACGACATCTGCATGGCACGGGACGTCAGCCCGATCTTGTGGCCCCGGACGCGTTGTCCGGAGCCGGTCTTCATGGCCATCCAGGCCTGTTGGATGGCGTAGGCGTCGTCGATCGTCATCTGTGGATACGACAGCGACACCTGCCGGATCTGCTGACGGGTGATCTGCGCGGTTTCGAGTTGTTCGGCGACGTTCTGGATTTCGGCGGCGGTCAGCACTGCTACCCGTCTCCATTCGGCTCGTGGTGGTGGTCGGTGGGTCCCGGAGGAGTGGTTCGGCAGACTGACGGTCAGGCACCTAGACTGTTGAAATGCCTTTGCCACAGAACAGCGCCCCCAGGCGCCGCCGGCGGTTGGCGGCCACCCGTATCCAGCGGACGGCAGCGGAGGCGATGCGCCCGGTACTGCGCGTGATGTCGCGGTCCGAGCCGGAGCGCGACATCAGCGCGGCGGCCCTCGGCCTGACCATGCTCTGGCTGGCGGACGACGTGATCGCCACCGTGAACCGCAGGCTGGACCGGCTCGGCATCTCGGAGAACAAGCTCGACATCCTGATGATCTTCGCCGCGCAATCCGCCGAGGACGAGAAGTCGCAGGGAATGCGGCAGACGCCCAGCGGGATCTCCGACTACTTCGGGATCTCCAAGGCCAGCGCCACCGGGGTGATCGACTGGCTGGAGAAGCGCGGGCTCATCACCCGGACCCGTGAAGTCCGGGACCGGCGCAGCACGCCCATCGAGATCACGCCGACCGGTGAGGCGTTCGTCGCCGACGCGGTACCGGTCTTCGAGGACGCCTGCCGGGACCTGGTCGCGACGCTCAGCGACCGGGACCGCGAGGACCTGCAGCGGATCCTCGACAAGCTGTGGGTTCACCTCAAGGACTCCGAGTTCTGGTCGCCCGAGGGCGATTGAGTCCGGCGCCGGTCCTCGGCCTGGATCCGGGCGACCTGGAACGGTGCGGTGGTGGTCGTGTACCAGCCGCCGCCGTGCATCCGTCCCACCAGATTCATCCGACCCGCGTCGATGTGTCCGCGGTCCGGGTTGAGGACCACGCCGTCCGCGACATGGGCGTAGACGATCTCGCCGATGAGCAGATCGCGGTTCCGACCGAGCTGGACGCTGCGGGTGTAGGTGCATTCGAGTGCGACCGGGCTGCGGGCGATGCGCGGCGGGCCGACGGCATGCGACGGGATCGTCGCGAGGCCGGCCTCGGCGAGCTCGTCGACGTCCTCGTCGAATTCGGCGGCGGTGATGTTCATCGCCTCCAGCAGCTCCTCGCTGACCATGTTGATCACGAATTCGCCGGTCTCGACGATGTTGCGGGCGGAGTCCTTCGGACGTCCGTCGCGGGTGCCTATGCCGAGGACCACGACGGGCGGAGTGCCCGCCATCAGGTTGAACAAGGAGAAGGGCGCCGCGTTCAGCCGGCCGCTCGCGTCACGACTGGTGACCCAGGCGATCGGCCGAGGAACGATCAGCGAGGCCAACAGGTTGTAGCGCGGCTTGGCGGCCATGGCGGCGATGTCGAAGAGCACGGGGCGGTCCTCCTGGTGCGGCTGGCTCGGATGGGGGCTGTCTCCCGACGCCTCGGCCCCGACCGTGTCGGGAGACAGCCGGCGGACGTGTCGCGCGACGCGGCAGGTCAGTCGGAGGGGCCGGCCGGCGCGGGCCGCTGACTCCTGCGGCACCGGCACAGCCCGAGCTGGTGGATCTCCACGAGGTTGTTCGCGGGATCGCGCAGGAAGAGCTGCTTGAGGTTCGGCGAAGCGACGTTGTCGAGCGTGAAGTACTCCACGCCGAGGCGTTTGAGCTCCTCCTCGGCCTCGATGATGTCCTCGACCGCCAGCGCGACGTGGTTCTCCACGGGGTCCTTGCCCGGCCCCTTGCTGTACGGCGACGGTCCGTCGCTGCCCAGCAGGTGGATCTGCACATCGCTGGGGATGTCCAGGAAGTAGCCGTGGATGCCGGGAATGTGCCAGCGTCCGGCGTCCTGCGTCAGGTCGAGCACGTCGCGGTAGTAGTCACGCGCCGCATCGGCGGTCGCGGTGTCCATCCCCAGGCCGACATGGTGGAGCTCACGAATCTGAACAGCCATCCTCACCTCCGGAGTTCATGTAGTACGGCTCCCGTACCATCTGGTGAACGTACCATTGCGCGTGTCGGGTGGAGCTGTCAAGGCCGCCACGACGGTGCGCGCCCTCGCCCGCGCGCCCTCGCCCGCGCGCCCTCGGGCGGGGCCGGCCGTGGGGGCGGCGCGGTGCCGGTCGCGGCCCTCCGGGAGCGGCTGCGACCGGCACTCCTGAGGCGCGCCCTCCTAGCCGGCCCGGGTGGGCCGGCTTCCGGTGGCCAGCCGGTGGAGCAGTCCGACGGTCTGAGCCTCGTGGGACGCGAACACCCCGTGGTCGCTGTGCCAGGTGAGCGTGCGGGTCGCGCGGGCGGCGAATCGGCGTTGCAGGTCCGGGTGCATGGCGCGGTCCTCGGTGCAGACCACGTAGCTGCTGGGCCGCCGGTGCCAGGCGGCGCTGGTCGTCGGCTGATGGCCGGGGGCCATCAACTGGGGGACGAGCGCGGCGGTGTGGCGGGCGCGCTCCTCCTCGCCGAGTTGGGAGTGGAACAGCCCTCCCGCGGCCTTCGGGTCGATCGTCGTGGTTCCGGCGGGATCGCCGATCATGCTGGTCCGCAGGTCGGTGGGCGGCGCACTGGCGAGCAGGCCGAGGGCGGTCTCGCCGTGGTCGGGCATCATCGCGGCGAGGTACACGAGATGGCCGATCCTGTGCGGCGGAAGGCCGGTGATGACGGCGCCGCCGTAGGAATGCCCGCACACGACGGCGGGGCCGCCGGCGGCGAGCCGGTCCAGTGCGGCCTCGGCCGCGGCGATGTCGGCCGCCAGCGACCCGCGGTGCAGCTCGGCGACGGCCACGGTGACGCCACGGGCCCGCAGCCCGGCCGCGACGCCGTCCCACGCATGGCCGGTGTGCCATGCGCCGTGCACCAGCAGCACCCCTGGGGACGCGGCGGAGGGGGGTGGAAGGAACATGAGGGGCCTCTCGGTCTTCGATCGATCGGGGAACCCGTGGGAGCGGAACGCGGACGGCGCCCGCACGCGGGTGCCGCCGGCGCTGCCGTCGCCCTCACGGCCGTACGGCCATAGGAGTCACCGGTCGGTGAAGAGGATTCGGCCCTCGCGCGGTGCGCCGACGTCCGTACGGGCCGGGTCCGGGCGATCGGGGGCCGGACCCGCCGGACCCGCCGGACCGCCACGGCCGTGCCGCCCGCCGCCGCCCCGTCTCCGGGCGGTGGACCGGCGCTCGCGCATCCCCTCAAGACCCGCTGCGGCGAACCGCGTTGACCCTGCGGCGACCACGACGGCGGCGGGCCGGGCGACGGCGGCCGTAGAGGTGGTCCCCGGCGGCGCGCCCGTCCCGACGCGCGCGCTGATCGGGCCGTCCGCCGAGGGCGCTCAGATCTCCAGGTCGGCCTCGATCCTGGTGAGCTGGTGGCGGGCCATCGCGAGGTTGGCCCGGCCCTTGTCGAGCGCCAGGTAGAGGAACAGGCCCTTGCCGCTGTGGCTGGTGAGCGGGCGGATCAGGTGGTACTGGCTGCTGAGGGTGATGAGGATGTCCTCGATCCCGTCGCTGAGGCCCAGCATGTCCATGGTGCGCATCTTGGCCCGGACCACGTCGGTGTTCCCGGCGGCGGCCACGTTGAGGTCGAGGCCGCCGGGGCCGTCGAGGGTGGCGAGCGCCATGCCGCTGTTGTAGTCGACCAGGGCGGCGCCGATGGCGCCCTCGATCGCGGTCATGGCCTGCTTCAGCGCGCCTGCGGCGTCGGTCATCTCGGGGTCTCCAGTTCGTCGGACGGGAATCGGGGGGATTCGGTCGGGGGTCGGTGGGAAATCGTGGGACATCGGTGGTGCGGCCCGGAGTCGCTCAGGACTCCCGGGTCTCCACGGGCGGCACGGGGTCGTTCACGAGTGCCGCGATGCGCTGGGCGGAGCGGCGGGCCTCCAGGTGCAGGCGGCCGATGTTCGCCTCCGGGTGGGCGAGCAGGGTGAGCACGCAGCTGCCGCCGGCCGCGTAGGTGGCGACGTAGCCGTTCTCACCGCGGACCAGCGACTCCCGGAACTCGCCCTGGCCGGTGCTGTCGGCGAGCCGATGGGCCAGGCTGAGCGAGGCGGCGCTCATCGCCGCCAGGCCCGAGGGCTCGGTCCCGTGGGTGTCGTGGGCGACCAGCAGTCCGTCCACACTGGCCACCAGGCCGCCCGCGAGGTGCGGCAACCGGTGTCTGAGAGCGCGGAGTTCGGTCAGCAGTTCGGTCTCCAAGGCGATCAGTTGTCTCCTTCCGGCGCGCTGCTTGAGCGTCCGCCTCATGTCCGTGAGGGCGGGGTCGCGGGCGGAGCGTGGTTCAAAGTCGGGCCTCCAGAAGGGTTCGGACCCGGATCAGCAGCGTGATGTCCGGGGCGGCGAGGGTGGACGGGGGTGGCCCCGCGGCCGGGTCGGTCGGGTGGCCGCCGAGGACGGCGAGCGCCGCGCCCGGCACGCGGCGGTTCAGAGCGTCGGGTGTCCCCGGCGTCGTGGTCGGTGTGCCCGGCGTACCCGGTATGCCGGCCGCGCATCCGGTGTCGGGACCGGTCAGCAGGCCCGCGGAGGCGAGCCGGCGGACGTCCGCCGTGGTCGCGAACGCGGAGCGCCCGAGCAGCCGGGCCAGCTCCGCCGGGGTTCTCCGCCCGTCCGCATGGTCGAGCAGCTCGCACTGCCGCCCGGTCGGCGGACGCACCCGACGGGCATGGCGCCCCGGAGCGACGCCCGGCGGAACGGCACCGCGGCACAGCGGCGCGGTGTCGAACCGCGCCGAGGGCCAGATCCCGTCCAACAGGTGCCGCCGCCGCTCCGCCTCCCGGCGCAGCCGACGCACCCCCACCGACGCCACCGGGCCCAGCCAGTGCCGCACCCCCGGCTCGAAACCCCAGGAGGCCTCGACCGACGGGGAGTCGAACAGGAAGCAGGCGGCGTCGAACAGCGCACCGAGATGGCACAGCTCCAACTCGCCCCGGGTCAGCCACCCCTCCTCGACCAGGGCCTCGCCGACCCGCCCCCG
>NZ_JBHVIV010000036.1:0-65040 GCF_042799475.1 Kitasatospora sp. NPDC057692
CCGCGTTGTTCTTGTGTCTGGTGGGCTGGTTTTTTTTAATACGAGCCGGGGGGGGGGGGTCGCGCGCGGCGCGGGGGGGGGGGCGGGGCCCACACCCCCCCCCGCCCCCGCCCCGGCCCCGCTCGGCTCGGACCCCGCTCCGGCTCAGACCTCGCGCACGCCCGCCCGCCAGACCGCCGCGGTCAGCGGCACGCCCGGCCGGTAGGCCAGGTGCACGTGCGAGGGCGCGTCCAGCAGCTGAAGGTCCGCCCGGGCGCCCACCGTCACCGTGCCGACGTCCGTGCGCCGCAGCGCCCGGGCGCCGCCCGCCGTCGCCGCCCACACCGCCTCGTCCGGCGTCATGCCCATCTCGCGCACCGCCACCGCGATGCAGAACGCCATCGAGCTCGTGAAGCTGGAACCCGGGTTGCAGTCGGTGGAGAGCGCCACCACCGCCCCCGCGTCCAGCAGCCGGCGCGCGTCCGGGTAGACCGCGCGGGTGGAGAACTCGGCGCCCGGCAGCAGCGTCGCCACCGTCGAGGAGCCGGCCAGCGCGGCCACGTCCTCGTCGGTCAGGTGGGTGCAGTGGTCGGCCGAGGCCGCTCCCAGCTCGACGGCCAGCTGCACGCCCGGACCGTAGGTCAGCTGGTTGGCGTGCACCCGGGGCGTCAGCCCGCGCGCCGCCCCGGCGCTGAGGATCGCCCGCGCCTGGTCGCCGTCGAAGGCGCCCTTCTCGCAGAACACGTCCACCCAGCGGGCGTACGGCGCGCAGGCGTCCAGCATCGGGCCGGTGACCAGCTCGACGTAGCCGGCCGGGTCGTCCGCGAACTCCGGGGCCACCACGTGCGCGCCCAGGTAGGTGGTCTCCGGCGTGTACGAGGAGGCGATCCGCAGGGCCCGGGACTCGTCCTCCACGGTGAGCCCGTAGCCGGACTTGCACTCGACCAGCGTGGTGCCCTGGCGCAGCGCCTCGCGCACCAGCCGGGCCAGGTTGGCGTCGAGCTCGGCGTCGGCGGCGGCCCGGGTGGCGGCCACCGTGGTGCGGATGCCGCCCGCCGAGTAGGACTGCCCGGACATCCGGGCGTTGAACTCGGCGGTGCGGTCGCCCGCGAACACCAGGTGGGCGTGCGAGTCGACGAAGCCGGGCAGCAGGGCGCGGCCCGCCGCGTCGAACCGCTCGTCGGCGGCGGGCGCCTCGGCGGCCGGTCCGACCCAGGCGACGGTGTCGCCGTCGATCACCACCGCCGCGTCGGTGAGCAGGCCGAGCGGCCCGGTCCCGTCCGCGGGGTTGTTGGTGACCAGCGTGCCGATGCCGGTGATCAGCGTGCTCGGGATGCTCGGGGAGGTCACGTCATGCCTTTCGGGGGGACTCGGGGAGCTCGGGGGCCGGGGAGCTCCGGGGCCCGGAGAGCTCGGGAAGCAGCGTCTCAGCAGCTCAGGGCGTCGATCGAGGACCTCAGCGCGCCCGGCACGTCCGGCACCAGCAGGTGCACGCCGTCCCGGACGACCTGCCGCCCGCCGACCACCACGTGCCGCACGTCCGCCGCCGAGGCCGCGAACACCGCGATCTCCGCGCCGAGCCGCGGCGCGGGACCGGCGGTGCGCACCGAGTCCAGCGCGATGACCGTGAAGTCGGCCAGCGCGCCCGCCTCGATCCGCCCGGCCTCGGGCCAGCCGAGCGAGGCGTGGCCGTCCTCGGTCCCGGCCCGCAGCAGCGCGTTCGCCGTCCAGTGGCCGCGGGTGCGGGTGCGCAGCCGCTCGTCCAGCTCCAGCGCCCGGGCCTCCTCGAACGGGTCGATGACGGCGTGGCTGTCGCTGCCGAGGGTGACCGGGCAGCCGCCGGAGGCCAGCTGCCGGGCCGGGCCGATGCCGTCGGCGAGGTCCCGCTCGGTGGTGGGGCACATGCAGACGGTGGTGGAGGAGTCGGTGAGCAGCTTGACGTCCTCCTCGGTGAGGTGGGTGGCGTGCACGGCCGAGGTCCGCGGGCCGAGCACCCCGTGGTCGGCGAGCAGCCGGGTCGGGGTGACGCCGTGCGCGGCGAGGCAGGCGTCGTTCTCGGCGGTCTGCTCCGAGAGGTGGACGTGCAGCGGGGCCTCGCGCATCGCCGCCCAGTGGGCGACGGTGCCGAGCTGCTCGGCGGGCACGGCGCGCACCGAGTGCACGGCGGCGCCGATCCGGGCGTGCTCGCGCGGGCGCAGCGCGGCGGCCCGCTCGGCCCAGGCCTCGGCGTCGCCGTCGCTGAACCGCAGCTGCGGCTTGGCCGGCTCGGCGCCGAAGCCGGAGGAGAGGTAACAGGTGTCGAGCAGGGTGATCCGGACACCGGCCCGGGCGGCGGCCTCGATCAGCGCCTCGCCCATCGCGTTGGGGTCGTCGTAGCGGACGCCGCCGGGCGCGTGGTGCAGGTAGTGGAACTCGCCGACGGCGGTGATCCCGGCGAGCGCCATCTCCGCGTAGACGGCGGTGGCGAGCGCCAGGTAGCGGTCCGGGTCGAGCGCGCCGGCGAACCGGTACATGGTGTCGCGCCAGGTCCAGAAGGTACCGAAGCCGACCTGGACGTGGCCGCGCAGCGCCCGGTGGAAGGCGTGCGAGTGCGCGTTGGCCTGGCCCGGCAGCAGCAGGCCCTCCAGCCGGACGGCGCCGGGCGGGCAGGGTCCGCTGTCCGGCTGCACCTTGGCGATCTTGCCGCCGGCGCCGGTGTTGATCAGGACGTCCTGTTCGACCACCGGCCCGTTGACGTGCGGCAGCCAGGCGTACTGCGCCCAGAAGGTCGTCGTCTGCGTGCCTCCGGCACGGCCTAGTGACACGCCAGGTCCTCCAGTACGTCGGCGAGGGCGGCGACGCCGGCCAGGCAGTCGGCGGTCTCGGCGTGCTCCGCCGGGGAGTGCGAGACGCCGCTCGGGTTCCGCACGAACAGCATGGCGGTCGGCACGGCCGATGCCAGGATTCCGGCGTCGTGTCCCGCGCCGGTGGGCAGCACGGGGGCGCCGCCCAGCACGGCGGCGAGGCGGTCGCGCAGCGGGCCGTCGAAGTCGACCACCGGGGTGTACGACTCGCGGGTCAGCTCGACCCGGACGCCGTCGCGCTCGCCGCGCTCGGCGGCGGCGCGCTCGATCTCCGCGACCAGCGCGGCGAGGGTGGGCTCGTCGGCCGCCCGGGAGTCCAGCCAGCCGCGGACCAGGGAGGCGATCGCGTTGGTGCCGTTGGGTTCGACGGCGACCTTGCCGAAGGTGGCCAGCGCGCCCGCGAGCCGTGCCTTCTTGCGGGCGGCGAGCACGGTGGTGGCGTAGGTCAGCATCGGGTCGCGGCGGTCCTCGATCCGGGTGGTGCCGGCGTGGTTGGCCTCGCCGTGGAAGTCGAACCGCCAGCGGCCGTGCGGCCAGATCGCCGAGGCGACGCCGACCGGCCGGTGCTCGGCGAGGTGGCGGCCCTGCTCGACGTGGAGTTCGACGAAGGCGCCGATCCGGGCCAGCCGCTCGTGGTCGGCGCCGATCGCGGTCGGGTCCTGGCCGGCCCGCTCCATCGCGTCGGGCAGCCGGACGCCGTCGGCGTCGCGCAGCTCGTACGCGGCCTCCCGGCCCAGCACCCCGGCGGTGAGGCGGGAGCCGATGCAGGCGACGCCGAACCGGGCGCCCTCCTCGTCGCCGAAGTTGACGATCGCCAGCGGCCTGTTGAACTCCGCGTTCCGGGAGCGCAGTTCGTCGAGCGCCGCGAAGGAGGACACCACCCCGAGCGGGCCGTCGAAGGCGCCGCCGTCGGGGACGGAGTCCAGGTGCGAGCCGGTGACGACGGCGTCGCCGGCCGCCGGATCGCCCAGCCAGGCCCACTGGTTGCCGTTGCGGTCCAGCTCGTAGGCGAGGCCGCGGTCGCGGGCCTGCTGCTCGAACCAGGCGCGGCACTCGGCGTCGGCGGCGTTCCAGGCGAACCGGCGGTAGCCGCCGGACGCGGCGGAGCGGCCCACGGGGAGCAGCTCCGCCCACATCTCCTCGAAGCTCCCGGCGGTCAGCCCGGTCACAGCTCGCCCATCGGGACGCGCACGCCGCGCTCGGCCGCGACCTCGGCGGCCCGGTCGTAGCCGGCGTCGACGTGCCGGATGACGCCCATGCCCGGGTCGTTGGTGAGCACCCGGCGGATCTTCTCTCCGGCCAGCGCGGTGCCGTCGGCGACGGTGACCTGCCCGGCGTGGATCGAGCGGCCGATGCCGACGCCGCCGCCGTGGTGGATGGAGACCCAGGACGCGCCGGAGGCGACGTTGACCATGGCGTTGAGCAGCGGCCAGTCGGCGATCGCGTCGGAGCCGTCCAGCATCGCCTCGGTCTCCCGGTAGGGGGAGGCGACCGAGCCGCAGTCCAGGTGGTCGCGGCCGATGACGATCGGCGCGGAGAGCTCGCCGCTCGCCACCATGTCGTTGAACCGCTCGCCGGCCTTGTCGCGCTCGCCGTAGCCGAGCCAGCAGATCCGCGCCGGCAGCCCCTGGAAGTGCACCTTCTCCTGGGCCATCCTGATCCAGCGGTGCAGCGACTCGTTCTCCGGGAAGAGGTCGAGGACGGCCTTGTCGGTCTTGTGGATGTCCTGCGGGTCGCCGGAGAGCGCCGCCCAGCGGAACGGGCCCTTGCCCTCGCAGAACAGCGGGCGGATGTAGGCGGGGACGAAGCCGGGGAAGGCGAAGGCGCGGTCGTAGCCGGCCAGCTGGGCCTCGCCGCGGATCGAGTTGCCGTAGTCGAACACCTCGGCGCCGCGGTCCTGGAAGCCGACCATCGCCTCGACGTGCCGGGCCATCGACTCGCGGGCACGCCGGGTGAACTCGGCGGGCTTCTCGGCGGCGTAGGTCGCCATGTCGTCGAAGGAGACGCCGACCGGCAGGTAGCTCAGCGGGTCGTGGGCGCTGGTCTGGTCGGTGACGATGTCGATCGGCGCGTCCATCGCGAGCAGCTGCGGGACCAGCTCGGCGGCGTTGCCGAGCACGCCGATGGAGAGCGGCTGCCGCTTGTCGCGGGCGGCGGTGGCGAGCTCCAGCGCGTGGGAGAGGTCCTTGGCCTCGACGTCCAGGTAGCGGTGCTCGATCCGGCGGGCGATCCGGGACGGGTCGCAGTCGATGCAGATCGCGACGCCGCCGTTCATGGTGACGGCCAGCGGCTGGGCGCCGCCCATGCCGCCGAGGCCGGCGGTGAGGGTGATGGTGCCCTCCAGGGTGCCCTCGAACCGCTTGTTGGCGACGGCGGCGAAGGTCTCGTAGGTGCCCTGGAGGATGCCCTGGGTGCCGATGTAGATCCACGACCCGGCGGTCATCTGCCCGTACATGGTGAGCCCGAGGCTCTCCAGCCGGCGGAACTCCTCCCAGTTGGCCCAGTCGCCGACCAGGTTGGAGTTGGCGATCAGCACCCGCGGCGCCCACTCGTGGGTCTGCATGACGCCCACCGGCCGCCCGGACTGCACCAGCATGGTCTCGTCCTGCTTGAGCCCCTCCAGCGTGCGCACCATGGCGTCGAAGGACCGCCAGTCGCGCGCCGCCTTGCCGGTGCCGCCGTACACGACCAGCTTCGACGGGTGCTCGGCCACCTCGGGGTCGAGGTTGTTCATCAGCATCCGCAGGGCCGCCTCCTGCTGCCACCCCTGCGTCGTCAGCCCCGTCCCCCGCGCCGCCCGCACCTCACGGGGTCCGCTCGCCTGCTGCACCATGTCCCGGCCTCCTTGCGGATGAATTCATTCAGGATCGACACGGCTGAATATATCCAAACATCCAGCCTCCGGCCAGAGGCTGCACGCTGAGCAGATTGAAGAATTGCCAGTGCTGCCCAGTCCTGCCTGAAGCATCTGCTACTCTAGTCGAGCACGATTCGACGAAGGGGGAAAAGTGCCGCACGTAGAGGTCGACATCCAGACCGCCAGGGCGCTGGAGTTCGCAGCACGGATGGCCGGGATCACACCGGGGCAGGTCGTCGCCCGACTGGTGCAGGAGGCCAGCCCGGTGCACACCCGGGAGGCGACACCCACCGAATCCAGGCCGACGGGCGACAAGCGCGTGGCGATCCACGCGCAGTACGAGGGTTTCCTCACCGAAGCCCTGTTCGACCCGGCGACCGGACGGGTGGACATCATCTCCGGCCCCCTGAAGGGCACCTCGCACAGGACTCCGAGCTCCGCGGCCAGGGCGATCATCAACCACCACAACCCCAAGGTCTCGGGCGCTCGCAATGGGTGGTCGTTCTTCTCGCTGAGCGACGGCAGCGGCCGCCCCCTGCAGACCATCCGACCCTGAAGCCCCAGGAGGGGTTAACAAGAGTCAGCTCATCGCAATGCACTTGATCGCGGGCGGATGACGCAGTAACGTCTCCAGTGCCGGGGAAGGTGCTCGCGCGGCTGATCACGCCGCACGGACACCGGGAGCGCGGGGCTGCCGACGCGCAAGAAACAGCAGTGCCCCGGGCGGCTTGATTTCAGAGGCGACCCGGGGCTTACCCGATCGACACTACCACTCATCCTCGGGGCTTCAACGGTCCCGCAAGATCCCAGGGGGGACTCCAATGGACACCGGCGAGTGGACGCCCTGGATGCTGCGCAGCCTGTCGCAGCCGCGACTCGACTCCTACGCTGCGGCCGCCGGCGGCATCGCCGAGGGCTCCCGGCTGTACTGGTGGAACATCGAGGCGTCCGGGGCGTTCTACGCGCCGCTGCAGTTCCTGGAGGTCGCCCTTCGGAACGCGCTTCACAACACCTTGCGGCAGAAGTACGCCCGCGCGGACTGGTGGTCGGCCGCCCCGCTGGACCCGCACGGCATCCGGCTGGTCGACAAGGCTCGCCAGGACCGGGTGCACCGGAGCCGCCCTTCGGCAACCGCCGACGACATCGTGGCGGGGCTGTCGTTCGGCTTCTGGGTCAAGCTGCTGTCCAGCCGGCATGACCGGACGTTCTGGGTGCCCACGCTTCACCGCGCCTTCCCGCGGGGCGTCGGGCGTCGGGACTCGCTGCACGGCCAGTTCAACAGCATGCGTGAGCTGCGCAACCGGATCAGCCACCAGGAGCCGATCCACCACCTCGACCTCGAAGCCGCCCACACCACCCTCCATCGTCTGCTGGGCGCCCTCGACCCCGAGCTCGCGCAGGAGGTCCTGCGGATGGACCGGACGCCGACCGTGCTCAAGAACCGTCAGGACACCTGTGCGGGACTGCGGACACCACAGTTCTGACCGGACGGACAGGGAGGAACCGATGACAGAAGCAGCCGAACCGCTGTTCTCCCGCTCGGAGATCGCCGAATACGCCGGGGTGAAGCGGCCCGCCGTCACCAACTGGGAACGGCGGCACAGCGACTACCCCCGGCCGGTGGCGGTCGAGGGCAGCGAGCTGTTCCGGGGCCAGGAGGTGGCCGCGTGGCTGTCGACCCGCGTCATTCCGGTTCGGTCGCTACTCCCTGGCGAGGCAGCGGGAACCACCTACGGCGACCGGTTCCGCCGTTCCGTGCAGCTGCCCGCGATCGACGACCGAGCCGGCACGGCGACACACGGACATGACGCGGCGCAATCGGCACAGATGGCGCACGCGCTGTTGGGTGCGCCCTTCGAGCCATGGCGACAGACCGGGAGGGCGAGCGAATACCTGCAGATCCTTCTGATCCTCGTGTTCGTCCGTGGCCTCATGCCCGAGGAATGGCGAGCCTCATACCAGGAAGCCCGCTGGGACCGTAACTGGTTTCACCAGTTCTCTCGGTTGCTGCCCGAGGAAGCCCGACCGGTCGGCGATTCGCTGCTGATGCGGCTCGACGACCAGCTGAGCGAGTCCGACCTCCGCGCGCTGGATCACGCCGAGTGGATCATCAACAGCCTCGACAGCCGCGCTCAGGCGGCCGCGCTCTTCGAACACCTTCTCCTGGTCACCGCTGAACGGGAGGGCCCGCGCAGCTCGGAACTCGTCACCCCGCCCTCGCTACGACGGCTCATGGTGGAACTGGCGACCGACCAATCGACTCCGACGAAGGTGTATGACCCGTACTGCCGCTCCGGCGAGCTGCTCACCGAGTTCGCGCGAGCACGCACCCGGCTCACGCCCACCTACGAGGCCGTCGTCTCCACTCCCATCCAGTACCACCAGTTCGTCACCGCTCTGAACCTCGGCCTGCACGACGTTCCGTTCAAGAGCCGTCTGGACCACGATCTCCCCGCCCCGCCGGCCGCAGCCGCCCGCAGGATGTACGACCTCGTCCTCAGCAACCCGCCGTTCAGCATGCGAGCCCGCTACGGCACGGGTTTCGACCAGTACGACTGGCCCTTCGGCGCTCCACCGCGCCATAACGCGGATCTGGGCTGGCTCCAGCACGTCGTCGAGTCCCTGGCCCCCGGTGGCAGGGCTGTCGTCGTCATGGCCAACGGAGCAGCGTTCCGCCGAGGCCGGGAGAAGGACATCCGCGGGCGGTTGCTGGAGGCCGGTGCCGTGGATGCCGTGATCGCCCTTCCGCGCAACCTCTTCAGTTCGACCGGCGTGGCGGTCAGTCTGTGGCTGCTGCGCTGTCCGAACGATGACCGCACCACAGATGTGTTCTTCCTCGACGCGCACGACGCCGGTTCCATGGTGACCAGGACCCTGCGGGCACTCACCGATGCGGACATCACGGACGTGATCAGCGAGTACCGCTCCTGGCGCCGGGCTCCCCGCGGGTTCGAGGGTCGTCGCACGGCGACATGGTCCAGCGGCAAGGCCACGTTCGCCGAACTGCGTGACAACGACTTCGTGCTCGAGCCCACCCGCTACGTACGCCCATCCGACGACAAAATCCCGGATCGCGAAAGCGTCCTGACCGACATCGGGCAGCTGTACGAGCGGCTGCGCCGACTCCATGGGCAGGCGCAGGATGTGGATGAGCAGGTCAAGCAGCTGCTGAACGGAATGACATGACGCCCTCCTCGCCAGTACCGTCCGCCGCCGGCTGGGCGAGCACTCTGCTCGGTGATCTTTGTGAAATCCATTCGGGTCCCGGCCACTTGGCGGCGCCGGCCAATCGCGCCGAGCGCGGTATCCCCCTGCTGCGCCCCATGAACATCGGTCACCGCGGCGAGATCGTCCACCACGATCTGGCCCATGTGCCCGAAGAGGACAGCACCAAGGTCTCCGGGTACCGGCTCGCGGTCGGCGACATCCTCTGCGTACGCACCGGTTCGCCGGGCCGAGCTGCCCAGGTCTCCGAAGCCGAGGCCCAGTGGCTCTTCACCAGCAATCTCCTGCGCCTGCGACTCCGTACGCCCGAGCTGGGGCGCTACTTGGTGCACTATCTGAACAGTCCTCAGGCCAGAACCTGGATCGGGCGGGAGACCCCCCGGGGTGTCGGCATCCCGAGCATCTCGGTAGCCGTCCTGGCACAGCTCCCTGTCGCCGTTCCTCCCCCGGACGAGGCCGAGCACATCTGCACCGTGCTCGACACACTGGCGGAGAAGGCCTCGGTGCACGAGGAGATCGCCCGCACGACCATGGAAATCCGTGAGCGTTTGTCCGCTCTTCTCTTCGCCGGGTTCGATCACACCCTCGGGAGGACCGCGGGGACCATGTGATCCCCGCGCCCTCACGCTGCGGCGTCGTCGTCCCAGTGGATGCCGATCTCCTCCAGCCAGCGGCGGTCGGCGGCGTCGGGGACGGGGGCGCGGGGCGGGCGGGGGATCTCCTGGACGGGGCCGAGGCCGTACTGTGCGGCGGCCTCGGCGGCGCGGGCGTCGGGTTCGATCACGCCGACGTGGACGACGGTCTCGTCGCCCGGGTCGAGGACGGTGAGTTCGGGGTCGGGCAGACGGCGCAGGGTGACGCGGCGTCCGCAGGTCGGGCAGGACCACTCGTCGGCTCCCGAGGCGAGCCGGCCGACGAACTTCATCTCGTGGATCACGCGCATGGCGGCACCCCCTGACTGGAGTGATGCCCGCCCTGGGCGGATCGCCAACCTGCGGGTACGGTCGGCGGAGCCGGTGAACCGGCCGGGGTCGACGGGGAGGGGCGGCATGGACCGCGAGTGGAGCGTCGAGGAGAGCATCGGCCTGGCGGCGGAGCCCGCCGCGGTCTACCGCGCCGTCAGCACGGTGCGGCGGACAAGCGAGTGGAGCCCCGAGTGCCGGGCGGTGTGGGCCCCCCGGGGACCGCTACGGACCGGTGACCGGTTCGTCGGCTTCAACCGGCGCGGGCTCCGCGTCTGGTTCACCACCTGCCGGGTGACGACGGCCGAGCCCGGCCGCGAGTTCGTCTTCCGGGTGGAGTCGTTCGGGCTGCCGATCGCCGAGTGGGGCTACCGCGCCGAGCCGGACGGGGCGGGCGGCACCACCCTCACCGAGTACTGGCGCGACCTGCGGACCGGGCGCGGGGCGCCGGTCGCCGAGCTGCTCGGCAAGGTGTTCACCGGCGTCCCGGCGGAGCGGCGGGCGGCCGCCAACCGGGCCGGCATGCGGCTGACCCTGGAGCGGATCCGGCGGGCGCTCACCGTCTGACCGCTACTCCAGGAACAGCCCGCGGGCCGCCGCCGACTGCTCGATGGCCTCCAGCCGCGCCTCGGCGCCCGGGAGTTCGTCGCACATGGTCTGCAGCAGCACCCGGCCGAGCATCATCGGCGCGCAGGCCGTGTCGAAGACCAGGCCGGTGCCGACGGCGGCCGGCAGCATCAGGTCGGAGAGCTTGGCGACCGGCGCGAAGACGCTGTCGGCCACGGTGATGACGGTCAGTCCGCACTCGCGGGCCACCGCCAGGGCGTCCATCAGCTCGCGCGGGTGGCGCGGCAGGGCGAAGCAGAGCAGCACGCTCGCGCCGGCCGCGGCGGCCTGTTCGAGGCGGTCGGCGAGCATGCTGCCGCCCTCGTCGAGCAGCCGGACGTCCGGGTGCACCTTGGCGGCGAAGTACGCGAAGCCGCGGGCCTGCGCGGAGGCGGCGCGCAGGCCGAGGACGGGCAGCGGGCGGGAGGCGGCGAGCAGCCGGGCGGCCCGGGTGATCGGCTCGGGGTCGGCAAGCAGTTCGGCGAGGTGGCGCAGGTGCTCGATCTCGGCGAGGACGGCCTGCTGGTGCTCGTTGCGGACGGCGTCGGCCGGGGTCTCGGGGGCGGCGGGCTCGCCGGCGCCCAGCTCGCGCAGCTGCTTGCGCAGCGCCGGGTAGCCGTCGTAGCCGAGGGCCACCGCGAAGCGGGTCACCGAGGGCTGGCTGACGCCGGCGAGTTCGGCGACCTCGACGCTGGAGAGGAACGGCGCCTCGGTGGCGTGCCGCACCAGCGAGTGCGCGATCCGCCGCTGGGTGGGGGTGAGCCGGTGACCCTCGAAGAGCTGGAGCAACCGGGCGGAGGGACCGACCGGGCCGGCGTCGTCGGTGGCGGTCATGGGGCGGTACCTCCGGATGCGAGCTGTTCGGATGACTGTGCAGCAGCGGACCGCCACTGGCAAAGACGTCTCGTACGGCGGGACGACGGCTGAGATGTCCGGGATGCGGCCCCGTCCGGGCCGCGCACGGGCTCGGGGTGACCCTGAAATCCCCCTGAGACCCCCCTGAATACCGGCGAACGGGTGGACCCGCGTGCCCCGGCGGGCGCAGTCTGGTCTCCATGGACACTCGCCAGGACGGCCTGGGACGCGATCTGGACGCCACGCTGCAGGCCCGCAAGGAGCTCGGCAAGGAGTACGAGTCGGAGCTCATCGACTCCTTCCTGTCCCGGCTCGACGCCCGGCTGGACGCCCGGGTGGAGCGCCGGGTCAGCGAGCGGCTCGGCCCGGCCGACGGGTACGGCGCCCCGGCCGAGGCCGGCCGCCCCTACGGCCCGAACCCGGGGTACGGGCTCGGGCCGCACCGCTTCGGCCGTTCGGCCACCCGGCTGCCGATCATCTCGATGGCCCTGGGCATCCCGCTGTCGGCCATCTCCGGCGGTGTCGCCGGCTTCTGGGGTCTGCTGGTCTGCTGGGGCGGCATCGTCGGCGTCAACATCTCGGCCGCCCGGGCCGAGCGCCACGAGGAGAAGAGCCGCTCCTCGGCCGCGCGGAGCGAGTGGGAGTAGGCCGGGGCGCCGATCCGCCGTCACCCGTCCCACCCGCTCCGCACGATCGGGCCGGCCGTCAGGCCAGCGGCCCGGTGACCCGCTCGACCGCCCGCACCAGTTCGCCGGAGGCGACCAGCGCGGCCGCGGCCTCCAGGTCGGGCGACAGGAAGCGGTCGCGCCCGGCGCCGCCCACCCCGGCGGCGCGGGCGGCGGCCAGTGCCGCGGCCGTGGCCGGAGCCGGCGCGCCGCTGGCGTCGGCCTGCTGCCGGATCTCCAGGGCCCGTGCGGCGGCGGTGAGTTCGACGGCGAGGATGCGGCCGAGGTTCTCCACCGCCTGGCGCAGCTTGCGGGCGGCGGACCAGCCCATCGAGACGTGGTCCTCCTGCATGGCCGAGGAGGGGATCGAGTCGACCGAGGCCGGAACGGCGAGCCGCTTGTTCTCGCTGACCAGCGCCGCCTGGGTGTACTGGGCGATCATCAGACCGGAGTCCACGCCCGGGTCGTCGGCCAGGAAGGCCGGCAGGCCGTGCGAGCGGGCCTTGTCGAGCAGCCGGTCGGTGCGGCGCTCGGAGATCGAGCCGAGGTCGGCGGCGGCGATGGCGAGGAAGTCCAGCACGTAGGCGACCGGGGCGCCGTGGAAGTTGCCGTTGGACTCGACCCGGCCGTCCGGCAGCACCACCGGGTTGTCCACCGAGGCGGCCAGCTCGCGGGAGGCGACCAGCTGGGCGTGCGCGAGGGTGTCGCGGCCGGCGCCGGCCACCTGCGGGGCGCAGCGGATCGAGTAGGCGTCCTGGACGCGCGGGGCGTCGTCCTGGTGGTGGCCGGTGAGGCCGGAGCCCTTGAGCACGGCCAGCATGTTGGCGGCCGACAGCGCCTGCCCGGGGTGCGGGCGGATCGGGGCGTGCAGCTCGGGGGCGAGCACCTTGTCGCTGCCGAGCAGCGCCTCCAGGGTCATCGCGGCGGTGATGTCGGCGGTGGTGAACAGGCGCCGCAGGTCCGCGACGGCCATGACGAGCATGCCGAGCATGCCGTCGGTGCCGTTGATGAGGGCCAGGCCCTCCTTCTCCAGCAGCTCGACGGGCTCGATGCCGGCGGCGGCGAGCAGCTCGCCGGCGGGCTTCTCGACGCCGTCGGGGCCGGTCGCCACCCCCTCGCCCATCAGGACGAGCGCGCAGTGGGAGAGCGGCGCGAGGTCGCCGGAGCAGCCGAGCGAGCCGAACTCGCGGACCACCGGGGTGATCCCGGCGTTGAGGATCGCGGCCATCGTCTCGGCGACCAGCGGGCGGACGCCGGTGCGGCCGCTGGCGAGGGTCTTCATGCGCAGGAACATCAGCGCGCGGACCACCTCGCGCTCGACCGCCGGGCCCATCCCGGCGGCGTGCGAGCGCACCAGCGAGCGCTGCAGCTGGGCGCGCAGCTCGGGGCTGATGTGCCGCACGGCGAGGGCGCCGAAGCCGGTGGAGACGCCGTAGACGGGGCGCGGTTCGGCGGCCAGGGCGTCGATCCGGGCGCGCGCGGCCGCCATCTCGGCGAGCGCGTCGGGCCCGATCCCGACCCGGGCGTTCCCCCGGGCGACGGCCAGCACGTCCTCGGCGCTGACGTCGGCCTTGCCGACCTGGACGAGCGGCGCGTGGGGGGCCGCAGCACTGTGCATATCCATATACACCATCTCACCAGGTGAATGAAGATATGACAACCACCCCGGCGCGGTGGAACGTCGGCCACCGCACCGACCGGTCACCTGGATTTTCGGATATCCCGTCCGGTGGCGCACTCTGTGGGGAGGCGGACGGCACGGTGCCGGACGCGGCGGGCGGAGAGGCGGACCTGGCGATGACGCGGGCGACGGCACGGCGGCGGGTGCTGCGGCTGCGCGGGGACGGGCGCACCACCCGGCCGGACGCGCTGGCCGCCGAGGAGCCGCTGGAGATCCGGCTCGGCGGCGAGCCGCTCACCGTCACCATGCGAACCCCCGGCCAGGACTTCGACCTGGTGGCGGGCTTCCTGGTCGGCGAGGGCATCGTCCACACCGCTGAGGACCTCGCGGCGCTGCGCTACTGCGCCGGCACCGACGAGAACGGCGCCAACACCTACAACGTGGTCGACGCGACGCCGCGCGGCGGCGCCCGGCCCCTGCCGCTCTCCGCGCACCGCAACCTGCTCACCACCAGCGCCTGCGGCCTGTGCGGGCGGGACACCGTGGACGCCGTGCGCACCCACGTCCGCCACCCGGTCGGCGACGACCCGCTGACCGTCCCGCCCGCACTGCTCTACGGGCTGCCGGACCGGCTGCGCGCCGCCCAGCGGACCTTCGACTCCACCGGCGGCCTGCACGCCGCCGGACTGTTCGACGGCCGCAGCGGCGAGCTGCTCTGCGCCCGCGAGGACGTCGGGCGGCACAACGCGGTGGACAAGGTGGTCGGCTGGGCGCTGCGCGCGGGCCGGCTGCCGCTGACCGGGCACGTGCTGCTGGTCAGCGGCCGGGCCTCGTTCGAACTGACCCAGAAGGCGGCGCTGGCCGGGGTGCCGCTGCTGGCCGCCGTCTCGGCACCGTCCTCGCTCGCCGTGGACCTCGCCGAGGAGCTGGGCCTGACCCTGGTCGGCTTCCTGCGCGGCGAGGGCGCCAACGTCTACACCCGCCCCGACCGGATCGGCTGACCGGATCAGCCGAGCGCGGCCCGCGTCAGCTCCGCCTCGACGAGGTCCGCCGCCCGCGCCGTGCCGCCCTCGGCCCGGACCTCGGCGCGCAGCTCCGCCAGCCGGCCGGCCACCGCCGGGTCGCCGGTCAGCTCCAGCAGGGCGGCGCGCAGCGCGCCGGCCGTCGCGTCCTCGGTGTCCAGCCGGCGGGCCACGCCGAGCGCCACCAGCGAGTCGGCGTTGGCGAACTGGTCGACCGCCTGCGGCACCGCGATCATCGGCACGCCGTGGAACAGGCCCTCGCTCGCGCCGCCGGTCCCGGCGTGGGTGACGAAGGCGTCGGCCTGCGCCAGCACGTCGAACTGCGGCACCCACCGGTGCACCTCGACGTTGCCCGGCACCTCGCCCAGCGCGGCCGGGTCGGTGTGCTTGCCGATCTGCAGGACGACGTGCCAGCCCGGCAGGTCGCCGAAGGCCTCCGTACACGCCCGGTAGAAGGCCGGCCGGTCGGTGAAGGCCGAGCCGAGCGAGACCAGCAGCACCTTCTCCGCGCCTTCGGGCCGCTGCCAGTGCCCCTGGTGCGAGCGGTCGCCGAAGCACTGGCCGACGAAGGTGATCCGCCCGGTGTCGACCCGGTCCGCGTTGGGCTGCAGGGCCCGAGGGATCAGGGCGAGCGCGCGCTCGGGGCGGTTCTTGAAGCGGTCGACGTCCCGGACGGCGGCACCGGCGCCGGCCAGCCAGTCGCCGAACCGCCGGTAGTGCTCGGGGCCGCCGGGGCCGGTGCGGAGCGCCTCGAAGACCTCGGCCATGTCCTGCTCGATGCCCTCCCAGCCGACCATCGTGGGCGAGAGCTGGAGCAGCGGCACGCCGTGCGCCTCGGCCACCGCCCGGGCGGCGAAGGCGCCGATGTCGTGCAGCACGAGGTCGGGCCGGTCCTCGGCGAAGAGCTCGCGCAGGACCGGCGTCATGGCGACGGCGTCGTCGAGGAAGACCTCCTGGACGGCGACCGGGTCCTCCGGCCACCCCGAGGGGTCGTCGGCGAGCGGCAGCGCCGTCGGGTACGGGACGAACGCGGCGCCCGTGGCGGCGACGGTCCCGGCGAAGGACGGGTCGTTGACGTAGCTGACCCGGTGGCCCCGGGCGACGAGCTCGGCGATCACGGCGAGGCTCGGGTTGACGTGGCCGTGGGCCGGGATGGAGGCCATGACGATGTGGGCGGAGCGGCGGGTCATCTCGGCGTTCCCTTCGACGGTGCGAGACGAGACGTTTCGTCTCGCTGACGTCCCATAAGAATGCGCCCCCGGGAGGGCGCTGTCAAGACGATACGCATCGTCTCGCCGGATCGTAGGATGGCCCCCATGGCCAGACCGCAGAGCGCCCCCGACCCCAGCCGCCGCAACGAGCAGAGCCGCGCCGCGATCCTCACCGCCGCCGGCGAGCTGGTCGCCGAGATCGGCTTCGGCAAGCTCACCATCGAGAAGATCGCCGCCCGCGCGGGTGTCGGCAAGCAGACCATCTACCGCTGGTGGCCGTCCAAGGGCGCCGTCGTCTTCGACTCCTTCCTCGCCGCCAACGAGAACGCCTCCGGCAGTCTGGCCCTCCCCGACAGCGGGGACCTCGACGAGGACCTGCGGGCCCTGCTGCGGGGCACCGTCCTCGAACTCGCCGACCCCGCCTTCAACCGGACCGGACGCGCCCTCGCCGCCGAGGTCCTCACCGACCCCGACCTGCTGCGCGAGTACCGCGAACGGCTGCTGGACCCGCTGCTGGAGGTCACCCGCGACCGCCTGCGGGCCGCCCGGGAGGCCGGGCACCTGCGGGCGGACACGGACCTCGACCTCGCCGTCGAACTCCTCTACGGTCCGCTGTACTACCGCTGGCTGCACGGGCTCGGCCCGCTGGACGCCGGCTACGCGGACCGGGTGGCGGCGGCCCTGCTGGCCGCGTTCGGCACCACCGGCGGCTGAGCCGCGCCCGGGCTCAGGACCGGTTGCGGCGCCGGAGCAGCAGCACCACGGCGATGACCGCCACGACCACCACCAGCACCACGACGGCACCGATGATCAGGGCCAGGAACTTGCCGAGGCCCTTCTTTTTCTTCTTCTTCGACTTGTCCTTGGCCAGCTGGGCGGTGATGTGCCGGTTCGCCGCCGCCCCGGCCCGGCCGGCCTGCGCCGCGTGGGCCGTACCACCCGCCACCGCGCCGCCCGCCACCGCGCCCACCGCCCCCGCTCCCGCCGCCGTCCGCGGCGCGGCCACCGCCGCCGAGGCCGCCGGAGCAGCGGCCAGCGCGGTGCCGCCGAAGGCGAGCACCGCGGAGAGAACCAGACCCGTCAACCGAGCGCGCACAGGAATCAACCCCCGACATCCGACCCGGCGGCGCCCCGACGGCCCGCCGACCGCGGACACCCTCCCACGCGGACCCCGCCGCGCCCACCCCCGCGACCGGACCGCGACCCGCTCGGGACAGACCGGTCACCGAAGCTCCACACTCCCCCGGCCGGACCCTCAGCCCTCCGGCGGGGAGGCCGGGCCGGCCAGGGCCACCGCGGCCAGGGCGCGCAGGGCGGAGGCCACCTGCCCGAGCGGCAGGGTGGCGTCGTCGGCGAACAGCTCCAGCAGCCAGCCGCCCGCCACGTTCTGGCCGCCGGCCGCGACCATGCCGCGGTAGCCGGAGACCACCAGCATCGCCTCCTCCGCCGGGTCGTTGCCCGCCGCGCCCGCGCGCAGCGCGAAGGCCCCGCCGCGCACGGCCCGCCGCGTCATCGGGTAGTGGCGCAGGTCGAAGACGGCGTCCGGGGCCTCGATCTGGGCGCGCTGGGTCTCCGCCCGGGTGCTGCTCGGCCCGCTGGTCATCCGGTAGACGGCGTGCCGGGCGGTGCGCATCAGCTGCGAGCCGGGCGGCACGTACGAGATCCACCAGCCGACCGCGTCCAGCAGCCGGGCCGAGGTCTCGGCCACGATCGTGAGCTTGCCGATGGTGTCGGCCGGATGCACGGCCCGCACCGCGCCCTGCCGGTCGAGCGCGGCGAGCACCGCCGTCAGCAGCTGCCCCGGGTCGGCGCTGTGCGCGGCGCCGCGGAACCGCCGCCGGTCCCCGGCCCCGGGACGGCCGCCGGGGCGGAACCGGCCGTCGCCGCGGTGCTGCGGCTCGGCGGCGTCGGCCAGCAGCACCGTCGGGTCGGGCGCGAACCCGGGACCGTGGCTGCGGCCGGCCACCACGGGGTGGGCGGCCCGGGCGGCCTTGGCCCGGTACTGGGCGGCGTCGGCGAGCCGGAACAGCCGGTCGGGGGTGGTGACGGGGCCGATCGAGTCACCGGTGGAGGCGACCCCGCAGGCCACCCCCTCGCCCTCGGCCAGGGCCAGCGCCCGGGCGCACAGCTCCTCGGCGACGGCCACCACCTCGTCCGCCTTCTGCCCCTCGACCAGCAGGCAGAACTCGTCGCCGCCGAGCCGGGCGGCGAGGCTGCCGGGGAGCTTGGCGGCGGCCAGCGACAGCTGGTGGGCGAACCGTTCCAGCAGCCGGTCGCCGACCTCGTGGCCGAGCTGGTCGTTGACCCGCTTGAGGCCGTTGACGTCGCAGACCACCAGGGAGACGACGGTGTTGTCCCGGTTGTGCGCGGCCAGCGCGTTCTCCAGCCGGGCGTCCACGGCGCGCCGGTTGGCGAGGCCGGTGAGCGGGTCGGAGAAGGCGAGTCTGCGCAGGTCGGCGAGGCGTTCGGTCTGGGCGAGGCCGGCCGAGATCTGGGCGGCCAGCAGGGTCGCGTAGTCGGCGTCCGCCTCGGTGAACGCGGCCGTCCCGGCGGTCCGGGCGAGATAGAGCTCGCCCCAGGCCTGCCCGTGCAGCACGATCGGCGCGACCACGCAGCAGGCCCGGCCGCGCCGGCGCAGCGCGGCGGCGCGCTCCTGGCAGTACGCGCCGGCGGTCGGATGCGCGTGTCCGGCGTGCGGCTGGCTGTTGTCGGCCGTCTGCACCCAGGCGCGCGGCAGCCGCCCGGTCGTCCAGCGCTCCTCCAGGTACGTGACGATCTCCGGGAAGTCGGCCACCGGGTAGGACTCGTCCTCGGGCAGCTCCTCCTCGCCCGGGGCGAGTTCGCCGTGGTTGACCAGGACCCGCAGCCGACCGGACTCGCGGTCCCAGACCGAGACGGCGGCCATCGTCGCGCCGAGCGCCTCGGTGGCGCGGACGGCGGCGGCCCGGACGGCCTCCAGCGGGGTGAGCGCGCCGGCCATGTCCTGGGCGAGTTCGACCACGGCCCGCAGCCGCGCGTCGGTGGCCGGGGCTCCGCCGCCCGCCGTCCCCGCCCCGGGCTCGGGCACGGCGGGCGGCGGCTGCTGGGTCCGGCCGCGGTCCGTCATGATCGCCTCACTGCTCACCGGCTCGCCTCGCTCCCTGTGCCCGGTCCTGCTGGTGGCCCACCCGGACGCCCGCGTCGGCGGGCGGGGCCGTGCCCGCGCCCCGACCGCTCTCCTACCCGTCCGGCGGCGCCGCCCCGCGGCCGATCGCACCGAGGCGCCTGCACCAAGACTATGGCGGTTTCGTTCGGTTATGCCCCGTTTTCGGCGCGGCACCCGCAAGACCGCGCAGCCGTCCGCCCTTCGGCGTGTCGCTGCTCGTCACGGTGTGTCACGATGCCGGGCGCGGACGGCGCCCCCCGCGGTCCCTCCGGGGGCGGGGTCCGGTTCAGTCGGTGCGCGGCCGACGGGAGAGCAGCCAGGGCTCGACCAGCCCGAGCCCGCGCACCGGCCGGCGCCACATCGGCTGGAGATGGAACCGGTGTGCCGCGTCCGGCCCGGGGACCGACGGGCCGGGCGGCGGCATCCCGGCCGCCGCCGACAGCGCCTCGGCCAGGCCCGGGCCGTCCGTGTCGGCCGGTGCGACGCTGCCGTTCTGCTCCAGCGCGGCCGCGAACTCGCCGTCGATCAGCACCGCGTCCTTGGGTGCGATCGAGGTCAGCCGGCTGGCCAGGTTGACCGTCGTGCCGAACACGTCGCCCATCCGCGAGGTGACCGCGCCGAAGGCCATGCCGACCCGCAGCGCGGGGATGGTGTCGTCCTCGGCAAGCGCCTCGATGAGGCCGAGCGCGATGCCGGCGGCGGTCACCGGGTCCTCGGAGACGAAGAGGATCTCGTCGCCGAGCGTCTTGATCACCCGGCCGCCCTGTCCGGCGATGAGGTCGGAGCAGGTGTTCTCGAAGGTCTCGACCAGCTCGCCGAGCTCCTCCTCCTCCAGCCGCCGCGACAGCCGGGTGAAGCCGACCAGGTCGGCGAAGCAGACGGCGAGCCGGCCGCTGGTGATCTCGTGGTCCTCGGCGGCCTGCACCACCCGGCCGGTGACGGCGGCCAGTTGCCGCCGCCAGACGTACACCAGGAACTGCTCCAGCTCCGGCAGCAGCAGCTCGACCAGCGGGTACGCGACGTCGGCGCGGGTCAGGCCGGGCTCGACGGACTGGGTGAGGTTCTCCAGGAAGGTGTCCATCTGCCAGCCCGCCAGCCGGGCGGTGGTCTGGCCGGTGGACCGGGCCACCTGGATCGCCATCGACTCGCTCAGCAGGCCCGACTCGACCAGTCCGGCCAGCCGGCGCAGTGCGATCACGTCACCGTCGGTGAGCGCCCGGGACTGCCCGATGTCCGGGAAACCCATCGCCCGCCAGAAGCGGGTGGCCAGCTCCATCGGGACGTCGGCGGCCCGGGCGGCCTGGTACGGCGTGTAGCGGCGGGGCGCGTCCAGGATCAGGCGTTCGAGGTCGAGGGCGACGGTCTGGTCGTCGGAGCCCGCCGGGCCGCCGTTGCCTCCGGCGCCGTTGCCGCCGCCGCTGCTGCCGTCCTCTGCCACCGGTCCGTCCCCGTGCGGTCGCCGCACTCGCCTCGTGTCCTGCGTGTCCGGCGCGCCCGCCACCCGGCGGGCAGTGGCGCGCCTCACACTGCTGCCAGGTGGAATGTTCGCACGGAATCGCGCGATCCGGGGCATCCGCCCGGGTCAAGGGGAGGTAAGGGGACGCACGGGGCGCCCGTCCGGCGCACGGCACCGGCTCCCGCCCGGCGCGCGGGCGCGACTACCCGGCGACGCGCGGCTCCGGGCGCACGTGGACGACGTCGCCCGCGCCGACCGCCTGCCGGGCGCCGTCCGGGGTGCGGACCACCAGCCGGCCGTCCCCGTCCACCGCGACGGCCTCGCCGCGCAGCTCGCGGTCGCCGGGCAGCAGCACCTTCACCTGGCGGCCCAGCGTGGTGCAGCGGGCCGCGTAGGCGCGCAGCAGGCCGCTGCTGTGCGGGTCGCCGGCGGCGGCCGTCCACTCCCCGTACAGCTCGGCGAACTCCCGCAGCAGGGCGCGCAGCAGGGTGGACCGGTCGGTGACGGCGGCGCCGGCCAGGGCGAGCGAGGCGGCGGTGGGGACGGGCAGTTCGGCGGCCCGCAGCGAGACGTTGAGGCCGAGGCCGGCGACCACCGCGCCGCCGGCCAGCTCGGTGAGGATGCCGCCGAGCTTGCGCTCCGCGCCGTCGACCTCCACCTGGAGGTCGTTGGGCCACTTCAGGCCGACCTCGACCTCGGCGACCCGGCTCAGCGTGCTCGCGGCGGCGACGCCGACCAGGATCGGCAGCCAGCCGTACCGTTCGACGGGTACCCCGTCCGGGCGAAGCAGGACGGAGAGGAAGAGGCCGGAGCGGGCGGGGGCGCTCCACTGCCGCTCCAGTCGGCCGCGTCCGGAGTTCTGGGCCTCGGCGACCAGCACCGCGCCCTGCGGGGCGCCCTCGCGGGCGCGGGCGGCGAGGTCGGTGTTGGTGGAGCCGGTCTCCTCGACGACGTCGATCGAGGTCCAGAGCCCGCCGGGACGCAGCAGGTCCCGGCGGAGCCCGGCGGCGTCCAGCGGCGGGCGGTCCAGGTCGGTCCACGGCGACGGCCCGACGTGGCCGAGGCCGCGCAGTCCACTGCGGCGGGGGGTGTCGGAGGTCATGCGGCTCACCCTAGGTCGGGTGGCCGCAGGCCGCCCCATCGTCCCCCACAACCGGCGTCGACCACACTGTGTCGCTGGCCATAACGCTCGGACGTTACGTCGGCCCCCCGCGCTGGCTACGCTACCCAGCGGTAGTTCGTTGTGCCGCCCTGCACCCCTCGTCCGCGCCGGCCCCACCCGGCCCGCGCGCCCTCGAAAACAGGTCGCGGCCCAGGATGCAGGGAGAGCCACCGGAATGACCGAGGCGCCGCACGACCCGCACACCACCGCCGGAAAGCTCGCCGACCTCCGGCGCAGGATCGACGAGGCGGTGCACTCCGGCTCCGCCAAGGCGGTGGAGAAGCAGCACGCCAAGGGCAAGCTGACGGCCCGCGAGCGGGTCGCGGAGCTGCTGGACGAGGACTCCTTCGTCGAGTTCGACGAGTTCGCCCGGCACCGCTCGACCAACTTCGGCCAGGAGCGGAACCGGCCGTACGGGGACGGCGTGGTCACCGGCTACGGCACCGTCGACGGCCGTCAGGTCGCCGTGTTCGCCCAGGACTTCACCGTCTTCGGCGGCTCGCTCGGCGAGGTGTTCGGCGAGAAGATCGTCAAGGTCATGGACTTCGCGCTGAAGACCGGCTGCCCGGTCATCGGCATCAACGACTCCGGCGGCGCCCGGATCCAGGAGGGCGTGGTCTCGCTCGGCCTGTACGGCGAGATCTTCCGCCGCAACGTGCACGCCTCCGGGGTGATCCCGCAGATCTCGCTGATCATGGGCCCCTGCGCGGGCGGCGCGGTCTACTCCCCCGCGATCACCGACTTCGTCGTGATGGCCGACCGGACCTCGCACATGTTCATCACCGGCCCCGACGTGATCAAGACCGTCACCGGCGAGGACGTCGGCATGGAGGAGCTGGGCGGCGCGCGCACCCACAACACCAAGTCCGGCAACGCGCACTACCTGGCCGCGGACGAGAAGGAGGCGGTCGAGTACGTCAAGAGCCTGCTGTCGTACCTGCCCTCCAACAACCTCTCCGACCCGCCGTCCTTCCCGGAGGAGGCGGACCTGTCCGTCACCGACGAGGACCTCGAACTCGACACCCTGGTGCCGGACTCGGCGAACCAGCCGTACGACATCCACCGGGTGATCGAGCACGTCCTCGACGACGGCGAGTTCCTGGAGACCCAGCCGCTGTACGCGGGCAACATCGTCACCGGCTTCGGCCGGGTCGAGGGCCACCCGGTCGGCATCGTCGGCAACCAGCCGATGGACCTGGCCGGCTGCCTGGACATCGCCGCCAGCGAGAAGGCCGCGCGGTTCATCCGCACCTGCGACTCGTTCAACATCCCGGTGATCACCTTCGTCGACGTGCCCGGCTTCCTGCCCGGCACCGAGCAGGAGTGGGACGGCATCATCCGCCGCGGCGCCAAGCTGATCTACGCCTACGCCGAGGCGACCGTGCCGCTGATCACCGTGATCACCCGCAAGGCCTTCGGCGGCGCGTACGACGTCATGGGCTCCAAGCACCTGGGCGCCGACCTCAACCTGGCCTGGCCGACCGCGCAGATCGCCGTGATGGGCGCGCAGGGCGCGGTGAACATCCTGCACCGGCGGGAGATCGCCGAGGCCGAGGCCGCCGGGAACGCCGAGGAGAAGCGGGCCGAGCTGATCACGTCCTACGAGGACACCCTGCTCAACCCGTACCTGGCCGCCGAGCGCGGCTACGTGGACGCCGTGATCGCGCCGAGCGAGACCCGCCGGCACATCGTCCGCGGGCTGCGCGCGCTGCGCGGCAAGCGCGAGGTGCTGCCCCCGAAGAAGCACGGCAACATTCCGCTGTAGTGGTTCCGCGCAGGAGGATGGCGAGAGGATTGAGCATGGCCCCGATCCACGTGCTGCACGGGCAGCCGACCCCCGAGGAGCTGGCCGCCGTCCTGGCGGTGGTCCAGGCCCGGGCCGCCGCCGCGCAGGCCGCCGCCGAGGCCGCCCGCCGCGCCGGCGCCGGCCCGGGCTCCGCCTGGAACGACCGCGCGCGCCGGATGCGCGCCACCCCGCGCCCGGGCGTCAACGCCTGGCGCGCCTCCGGCTGGGCCGGATAGCGCCACGCCCGACGAAGGCCGCCCCCGCCCGGGGCGGCCTTCGCCCGTGTGCGACCCCTCGCACACAGGCTCCGCGCACGGGCTCCGCAAAAGCCCGGATTGCCCCCGAAACCCCCGAAACCTGAGTACGGATACTCAGGCGTCCCACCGGCCCGCCGGAGCACCCTGGAACGATGCTCTGGTCAGACCCCCGCGACGAGCCCTCCCCGGAAGCCCGGCGGATGCAGCGCAGGCTGCACCGGGCCGGGCACGTGCTCGCCGTCCTCGCCCTGCTGATCGCCGTCCTGCTGATGATCTGACGATCACCGGACGACCGCCCCGGAGCCTCCCTCTACCCTGGTGGGCATGACCGACCGCCGCACCCTCGTCCTCGCCTCCGCCTCCCCCGCCCGCCTCGGGCTGCTGCGCCAGGCGGGCCTCGACCCGAAGGTGGTGGTCAGCGGCGTCGACGAGGACGCGCTCACCGCCCCCACCCCCGGCGAACTCGCGCTCGTCCTCGCCGAGGCCAAGGCCCAGGCCGTCGCCGCCGGCCTCGCCGACGGCGAGCTGGTCGTCGGCTGCGACTCCGTGCTGGAGCTGGACGGCCTGGCCCTCGGCAAGCCCGCCGACGCGGCCGAGGCACTGGCCCGCTGGCAGTCGATGCGCGGCCGGGCCGGCGTGCTGCGCACCGGCCACTGCGTGATCGACACCGCCACCGGCCGGCGGTCCTCCGCCACCGCCTCCACCACGGTGCGCTTCGGCACCCCGGACGACGCCGAGGTCGCCGCCTACATCGCCACCGGCGAACCGCTGCACGTGGCGGGCGCCTTCACCCTGGACGGCCGCTCGGCGCCGTTCGTCGAGGGCATCGACGGCGACCCGGGCAACGTCATCGGCCTCTCCCTGCCGCTGCTGCGCGCACTGCTCGCCGAGGTGGACGTCCGGATCACCGACCTCTGGGCCTGACCACCCCGCCAACGACCGGCGACGGCGCGCCAAACACCGGCACAATTGTCGCCAACCACCCCGTTGATAACCTCATTTGATGCACGCTAGAGGAGCGTCCGGACAACATCGCCGCTCCGGAGCGACGGGGGAGGTGGCGAGCGGATGACCGACGGTCTGCTCAACGTGGTGCTGGGCCTGGTGGCCAGCGCGATCAGTGCCGCACTCGGCTGGCTCGGCCAGAGCCTGCGCCGAAGACGCCGGCTGGACCGGGCCAGGGCCTTCCTCGGCCTGCCCGCCGGCAGCGAGTGCCTGATCGTGGTCAACCGCAGCATCGGCACCGGCGCGCACCCCCGGACGGTCACCCGGCGCGACGCCTACGCGCTGATGGAACTGGCCGCCCTGGTGAAGGAGTGCGGCGCGCACGCCGACCTGGTGGCGCACGACGCCGCCCCGCGCGGCCTCGGCACCAGGACCGAGCTCTGCTTCGGCGGCCCCGTCTCCAACGAGCGGATGGCCGCCCACCTGGCTTGGGGCCTGCCCGGGGTGACGATCTCCAGCGACCACGCCGTCCTGGACAACACCATCACCGTCGGCGGCCGCTCCTACACCGCCGACCTGGAGGCCGGGGAGTACGTCCTGCTGGCCCGGCTGGCCACCCCCGGGGACGGCCGCCCCGTCTTCCTGATCTCCGGACAGACCGGCATCGCCAACCACGCCGGTGTCCGCCACCTGGTGACCCACCACCGCCGGCTGGCCCGCCGCTACGGCACCGACGGCACCTTCGCCCTGCTGCTCAAGGTGGTCAACCCGGCCGCCTACGGCCCCGACGTCGTCGAGCAGGTCGCCGACGTCACCGACCGGGCCCTGGAGCGCGGACCGACCCCGCCGGGCGCCTCCGCGCCGGGCGCCCCGGCCCCCGCGACCGCCGCCACCGCTTGAGCCCCGCTCGCGGAGCGCCGGAGTGTGGCCAAGCCCACCGCCGCGCCACGCCGCCCCCGTCACCGAGTGCTGACGCCGGGCCTCCGTGACCGCACCCACCACCACCTGCGAGGACTCCCGTCGGGCCGCCCACCGCCCGCCCGGGCGCATCACCCTCCGTGTGGGATAGTTCACAACCTGGGGCTACTCGCCGGTACTGCCCAGGAATCCATAAACTCAACGAGGTTCAAGAAGGGAGCCACAGTGCGCAAGGTGCTCATCGCCAACCGCGGGGAAATCGCCGTCCGCGTCGCCCGTGCCTGCTCGGACGCCGGTATCGCCAGCGTCGCCGTCTACGCCGAGCCGGACCGGGATGCGCTGCACGTCCGCGCGGCCGACGAGGCTTACGCGCTGGGCGGCGACACCCCCGGCACCAGCTACCTGGACATCGCCAAGGTCCTCCAGGCCGCCGCCGACTCGGGTGCGGACGCCGTCCACCCCGGCTACGGCTTCCTGTCGGAGAACGCCGACTTCGCCCAGGCCGTGATCGACGCGGGCCTCACCTGGATCGGCCCGCCGCCGCAGGCCATCCGCGACCTCGGCGACAAGGTGACCGCCCGGCACGTGGCGCAGCGCGCCGGTGCCCCGCTGGTGGCCGGCACGCCGGACCCGGTCTCGGGTGCCGACGAGGTCGTCGCGTTCGCCCAGCAGCACGGCCTGCCGGTCGCCATCAAGGCGGCGTTCGGCGGCGGCGGCCGCGGCCTGAAGGTCGCCCGCACGCTGGAGGAGATCCCGGAGCTGTACGAGTCCGCGGTGCGCGAGGCGGTCGCCGCCTTCGGGCGCGGCGAGTGCTTCGTCGAGCGCTACCTGGACAACCCGCGGCACGTCGAGACCCAGTGCCTGGCCGACAAGCACGGCAACGTGGTGGTCGTCTCGACCCGTGACTGCTCGCTGCAGCGCCGGCACCAGAAGCTGGTCGAGGAGGCGCCCGCGCCGTTCCTGACCCCGGAGCAGAACGCCGAGCTGTACCGGGCGTCGAAGGCCATCCTCAAGGAGGCCGGCTACGAGGGCGCCGGGACCTGCGAGTTCCTGGTGGCGCTGGACGGCACGATCTCCTTCCTGGAGGTCAACACCCGTCTGCAGGTCGAGCACCCGGTCACCGAGGAGGTCACCGGGATCGACCTGGTCCGCGAGATGTTCCGGATCGCGGACGGCGAGGAGCTCGGGTACGACGACCCGGAGGTGCGCGGCCACTCGTTCGAGTTCCGCATCAACGGTGAGGACCCCGGCCGCAACTTCCTGCCCGCCCCGGGCACGGTGACGCTGTTCGCGCCGCCGTCCGGTCCGGGCGTGCGGCTGGACTCGGGCGTGGAGACCGGTTCGGTGATCGGCCCGGCCTGGGACTCGCTGCTGGCGAAGCTGATCGTGTCCGGCCGCGACCGCAGGCAGGCGCTGGAGCGGGCGAAGCGCGCGCTGGCGGAGTTCAAGGTCGAGGGCATGGCGACGGCCATCCCGTTCCACCAGGCGGTCGTCACCGACCCGGCGTTCGCGCCGGAGGTGCACGGCGGCGACGGGCCGTTCAAGATCTTCACCCGGTGGATCGAGACCGAGTTCGACAACACCATCCCCGCGTTCGCCGGTGCGGCCGGCGAGGGCGAGGAGGCCGAGGGCCGGGAGACCGTGGTCGTCGAGGTCGGCGGCAAGCGGATCGAGGTCTCGCTGCCGTCCTCGCTGGGCGTCTCGACCGCTCCGGCGGCCGGTGCGGGGGCCGCGAAGGCCAAGCGCCGGGTCGGTGCGAAGAAGGCCGGTTCGGCGGTCAGCGGTGACGCGCTGGCGTCGCCGATGCAGGGCACCATCGTCAAGGTCGCGGTCGAGGAGGGCCAGGTCGTCGCGGAGGGCGAGCTGATCGTCGTCCTGGAGGCGATGAAGATGGAGCAGCCGCTGAACGCGCACAAGGCGGGCACCGTCGTCGGCCTCAAGGCCGAGGTCGGGGCGAGCGTCTCCAGCGGCGCGGCGCTCTGCGAGATCAAGGACTGACGCCTCCCGCGTCGTCCGCCGCCGGTCCGTACACCCTCGGGTGTGCGGACCGGTCGCGTTCTCGGCGGTGGTGCGGGGGCGTACGGGCGGTACGGGATCGCACAGGCGGTGCGAGCGGTGCGGCCGGGCGGTCAGCGTCCGCGCGGGAGGCCGAGTTCGGCGAGCCTGGCCTGCATCGGCCCGCCCGGGCCGGCCGGTCCCCCGGGGCCGTGCACGCCCGGGCGGCGCTGGCCGGGCAGCGGGGCCCCGCCGCCGGGGGGCGGCGGGACGGCGCGGCGGGCCAGCGGGCCCGGCTGGGGCTGGTGGACCGGGCCGCTGCCGGTGCCGTGCACCGGGGCGTCGCCGGACGGCGGGGAGCCGAGCGGGGCGAGGTCGATCTGCACGCCGCAGTCGGCGAGCGCGTCCAGCTCGCGGGCGGTGGCGTCGTCGGCGGTGGCGTGCTCGTCGGTGACCAGGCGGGTGATGGCCTCGGTGGGGACGGTCTGGAACATGCTGTCCGCGCCGAGCTTGGTGTGGTCGGCGAGGATGATCACCTCGGCGGCCGACTGCACCAGGGCCCGGTCCACGCTCGCGGAGAGCATGTTCGTGGTCGACAGGCCGCGTTCGGCGGTCAGTCCGCTGCCCGAGACGAAGGCCTTGGTGACTCGCAGCCCGTGCAGGGACTGCTCGGCGCCGCTGCCGACGAGGGCGTAGTTGGAGCCCCGCAGGGTGCCGCCGGTCATCACCACCTCGACCCGGTTGGCGTGCGCGAGCGCCTGGGCGACCAGCAGCGAGTTGGTCACCACGGTCAGCCCGGGCACCCGGGCCAGGCGCCGGGCGAGTTCCTGCGTGGTGGTGCCGGCGCCGACCACCACGGCGTCGCCCTCCTCCACCAGGCCGGCGGCGAGATCGGCGATGGCGCTCTTCTCGGCGGCGGACAGGTGGGTCTTCTGCGGGTAGCCGGGTTCGCGGCTGAAGCCGCCGGGGAGCACCGCGCCGCCGTGCCGGCGGTCGAGGAGCCCTTCTGCCTCCAGGGCCCGTACGTCGCGGCGCACGGTCACTTCGGAGGTCTGGACGACGCGGGCCAACTCCCGGAGCGAGACCGCTCCGTTGGCGCGCACCATTTCGAGGATCAACTGGCGACGTTCTGCTGCAAACACAGAACCGACGGTAACCTGCGTGACCGTCTGCTTTCAGGCGTTTGCTGCTAGTAGCGGGAATTGCTCACGGCGGAGCGGCGCGTGACCGTACAATGCGCGCCGTCGGTGATCCGGGACTGCGCCCGCCGTCCGGGTGATGCCCGGGACCGCGCGAAGGGCGGCCGCCGGCCGGCGACCGCCCCCAACTGAGCGCCCTGGGCTCAGGATTCGCCCGATTCGCGCTTGCGGATGTGGAGCTGGCGGGCGGCCTCGGCGGTGGAGCCGGAGACCGACGGGTAGACGGTGAAGGCGCTGGCCACCTGTTCGACGGTCAGATTGGCGTCCACCGCGAGCGAGATCGAGTGGATGAGCTCGCTGGCCCGCGGGGCGACGACCACGCCGCCGACCACGATGCCGGTGCCGGGGCGGCAGAACAGCTTCACGAAGCCGTCGCGGATGCCCTGCATCTTGGCCCGCGGGTTGCCGCGCAGCGGGAGCTTGACCTCGACCGCGTCCATCGTGCCGCACTCCACGTCGGCGGCGGTGTAGCCGACGGTGGCGATCTCGGGGTCGGTGAAGACGTTGGAGGCCACGGTCTTGAGGTTCAGCGGCTGCACCGCGTCGCCGAGCGCGTGGTACATGGCGATCCGGCCCTGCATGGCCGCCACCGAGGCGAGCATGAAGACGCCGGTGCAGTCGCCGGCCGCGTAGACGCCGGGGGCGCTGGTGCGGGAGACCCGGTCGACCTGGATCTGGCCCCAGTCGTTGAGCTTGACCCCGGCCTCCTCCAGGCCCAGGCCGGCGGTGTTCGGGATGGAGCCGACCGCCATCAGGCAGTGGGTGCCCTCGATCACGGTGCCGTCGGAGAGGGTGACCTCGACGGTGTCGCCGATCCGCTTCACCGTCTCGGCCCGCGAGCGGCCCATCACGTTCATGCCGCGGCGGCGGAAGACCTCCTCCAGCACCTCGGCGGCGTCCGGGTCCTCGCCCGGCAGCACCCGGTCGCGCGAGGAGACCAGGGTGACCTCGGAGCCCAGCGCCTGGTAGGCGCCGGCGAACTCGGCGCCGGTGACGCCGGAGCCGACCACGATCAGCTCGCGGGGCAGCTCCTCCAGGTCGTAGACCTGGGTCCAGGTGAGGATCCGCTCGCCGTCGGGCTGGGCGTCGGGCAGTTCGCGCGGGTGGGCGCCGGTGGCGATCAGCACGGCGTCGGCGCGCAGCGACTGGACGCTGCCGTCGGGCGCGTCCACCAGCACCTCGCGGGAGCCGTCCGCGGCCTGCCCGCCGGTGCCGAGCCGGCCGCGGCCGCGCAGCACGGTGACGCCGGCCCGGGTGACCGACTGGGTGATGTCGTGGGACTGCGCGATGGCCAGGCGCTTCACACGCCGGTTGACCTTGCCGAGGTCCACGCCGACCACTCTGGCCGGGGTGTCGACGTGGGGGGTGTCGTCGGCGACGATGATGCCGAGTTCCTCGTACGAGCTGTCGAAGGTCGTCATCACCTCCGCCGTCGCGATCAGCGTCTTCGACGGCACGCAGTCCGTGAGCACCGCCGATCCGCCCAGGCCGTCGCGGTCGACGACGGTCACCTCCGCGCCGAGCTGGGCCGCGACGAGCGCCGCCTCGTAGCCGCCGGGTCCGCCACCGATGATCACGATCCGAGTCACGTCAACCATTGTCCCGCACGCCGGGAGCACTGCCACGCCGGGGTCGGGGCTTCTGTCGGATCGGCCGGTGAACGTAGGCTTCCCCCCATGCCCCTTTACGCCGCGTATGCCACGAACCTCGATGCCCGGCAGATGACCCGCCGCGCTCCGCACTCGCCGCTGCGCGGCACCGGGTGGCTGTCCGGCTGGCGGCTCACCTTCGGTGGCGAGCACCTCGGCTGGGAGGGCTCGCTCGCCACGGTGGTGGAGGACGAGAAGGACCAGGTCTTCGTCTCGCTGTACGACGTGGCGCCGATGGACGAGGAGGGGCTGGACCGCTGGGAGGGCGTCCAGCTCGGCATCTACCGCAAGATCAAGCTGCGGGCGCAGACCCTGGACGGCGACGTGCCGGTCTGGACGTACGTGCTGAACGACTACGAGGGCGGCCTGCCCGCGGCCCGCTACCTGGGCCTGATCGCGGACGCGGCGGAGAGCGCCGGCGCCCCCGACGACTACGTGCTGGACCTGCGCCACCGCCCCTGCTGAGCGGGGTCCGGCCTCAGGGCCGCCCCCAGGCCCCGGCCGTGCCGGCCAGGGCCGCGGCCACCCGCGCGCGCCGGACCGGGTCGGTGCGCAGCGGGCCGGCGAGTTCGACGTGGAGCCAGGTGGCGCCGAGGGCGGCGGCGAAGCGGCCCTCGACGTTGGTGGTGCCGGCCAGCCGCCCGCAGGTCTCCCGCCAGGCCCGGCAGACCGTCAGCCCGGCCGCCTCCAGCCCCGCCGCGGTGCGTTCGGCGGCCTCGCCGGCCGTTCCGGCGCCGCTGGAGACCACGGCGTCCGCGCCGGGCAGGCTGCTCCGGTCGAAGCCGTGCAGTTGGAGGCCTGGCAGTCCGCGCGCGGTGAGGGCCCCGACGACCGCGGCGAAGACGGTGTCCTGGCGGTGGGCGACGTCCGCCGATCCGCCGGCGCCGGCCCGCCGGTGGGCGCCGGCGAGGACGAGCACGCCGCCGGGGACCCGTTGGAAGAGTTCGGCGCCGAGGAGCTCGGTGCGGCGGTCGGCGACCGGGTGCGGGACCTGGGCGGACCAGCCGGCCCGGGTGGAGAGGTCCAGGTAGATCCGGCCCCAGCCGCGCGGGTCCGCGCCGGAGGCGTCGGCGATCTCGGCGGTGCGGCGGCCGCTGACCGCCTCGGTGAACTCGGTGAGCCGGTAGCCGGCGCCGGCCAGGTGCCGGTCGGCCCGCTCGGGGTGGCCGTCGACGGCCGACCGGACCCCGTCGGCGACGGCCCGGCGCCGGGCCGGGTCCGGGGCGGTGTACGCGCCGAAGGCGAAGGCGGCGGTGTAGGCCTCGACGCGGGCGGCGAGGTCCGCCGGGTGCCGGGCGCGATCGGGGCCTGCCTGATCCGGGACCATGACCGGAGAGGATAGGGGCGGCCTCCGGGTCCGGGGCCGAGGCCGGGCCGGGCCGGACCGGACCGGACCGGACCGCCAGGGGGCGCAGGTCCCGGTGCGCGGCGGGGTTCCGGGGGCGCCCGGCGCCGGGGCGGCGCGCCGAGCTGTGGGTTCCGGCCGTCCGGGTAACGATCCGGCACGTCGTACCAGGATTTTCTACGCGCGTAGCCGTTTCCCGTCTATCCTCGGACCCGTGAACGCATCTCCTCAGTCGGTCGTCTCCGCCGACCCCTACGCCGCCGCCCAGGCCGCCGCCGAGCGCCTGCGCGAGCTGACCGGTGCCGAGCGCCACGACGTCGCCCTGGTGATGGGCTCCGGCTGGGTGCCGGCCGCCGACGCCCTCGGCGAGACCGTGGCGGAGTTCCCGGTCACCGACCTGCCGGGCTTCCCCGCCCCCGCCGTGGCCGGCCACGCCGGCACGATCCGCTCGGTGAAGATCGGCGAGAAGCGCGCCCTGATCTTCCTCGGCCGCAACCACTACTACGAGGGCCACGGCGTCGCGACCGTCGTCCACGGCGTGCGCACCGCCGCCGCGGCCGGCTGCGGGATCATCGTGCTGACCAACGGCTGCGGCGGCCTGCGCCCCACCTGGCGCCCCGGCCAGCCGGTGCTGATCAGCGACCACATCAACCTGACGGCCGACTCGCCGATCGTCGGCGCGAACTTCGTCGACCTCACCGACCTCTACTCCAAGCGGCTGCGCGAGCTGTGCCGCGAGGTCGACCCGACCCTGGACGAGGCCGTCTACGTCCAGTTCCGCGGCCCGCACTACGAGACCCCGGCCGAGGTCAACATGGCCCGGGTGATCGGCGGCGAGCTGGTCGGCATGTCCACCACCCTGGAGGCCATCGCGGCCCGCGAGGCCGGCGCCGAGGTGCTGGGCATCTCCCTGGTCACCAACCTGGCCGCCGGCATGACCGGCGAGCCGCTCAACCACGCCGAGGTGCTGGAGGCCGGCAAGGCCTCCGCCGAGCGGATGGGCGCGCTGCTGGCCAAGGTCCTGGAGCGGATCTGACACCGGAGCGGGTGCGAACGGCATGAGCGGCGGGGCCCGGGGCGGGTGTGATCCGGTGATCACACCCGGCCGGGCCCCGTCCGCGTCCGCCGGCCCGACACGCCCCGCCGGGCCGGAGGCTCCGCCGCGCCGCCGCGGCGCCGTACGTTTCGTCCCGTCCCCGCCGGGCACCGCGCCCGGCCACAGCCGCCCCTCCGCGCCCGTCCCCCACGTCCGTCTCCCCCCGGCCCGTCCCGCCGGGCCCGGGCCGGGGCACCCTCCCCGGCCGACCACCGACGCACTTCCCGATGGAGCTGCAGCCATGACGCAGGCAACCACCACCGACCTCCTCGCCCGGGCCCGCACCTGGCTCGCCGAGGACCCGGACCCGCAGACCCGCGAGGAGCTCGCCGCGCTGCTCGCCGCCGCCGAGGCCCCCGAGGCCGAGTCGACGGCCAAGCTGGCCTGGGCCGACCTGGCCGACCGCTTCGCCGGGCGCCTCCAGTTCGGCACCGCCGGCCTGCGCGGCGAGCTCGGCGCCGGACCGATGCGGATGAACCGCGCCGTGGTGATCCGGGCCGCCGCCGGCCTGGTCTCCTACGTCAAGCAGCAGGGCCTCGGCGACCTCGTCGTCATCGGCTACGACGCCCGCCACAAGTCCTACGACTTCGCCCGCGACACCGCCGCCGTGGTGGTCGGCGCCGGCCTGCGCGCCGCGCTGTTCCCGCGCCCGCTGCCCACCCCGGTGCTCGCCTTCGCCGTCCGCCACCTCGGCGCGGCCGCCGGCGTCACCGTGACCGCCAGCCACAACCCGCCGCAGGACAACGGCTACAAGGTCTACCTGGGCGACGGCTCGCAGATCGTGCCGCCGGCCGACGCGGGCATCGCCGCCCGGATCGACGCGATCGGCTCGCTCCACGAGGTCCCGCTCGCCGCGAGCGGCTGGGAGACCGTGGACGAGTCGGTGGTCGAGGCGTACCTGGACCGCGCCGCCTCCATCGTCGACCCGCACAGCGCGCGCGACCTCTCGGTCGTCTACACCCCGATGCACGGCGTCGGCCGCGACACCTTCCTGGCCGCCCTGGACCGGGCCGGCTTCCCCGCGCCCACCGTGGTCGCCGAGCAGGCCGAGCCGGACCCGGACTTCCCGACCGTCTCCTTCCCCAACCCGGAGGAGCCGGGGGCGATGGACCTCGCCTTCCGCACCGCCGCCGCGGTCGGCCCGGACATCGTCATCGCCAACGACCCCGACGCCGACCGCTGCGCGGTGGCCGTCCCGGTCAACGGCGACGCCGCGGGCGGCGGGCAGGGCGCGCACGGCTGGCGGATGCTGCGCGGCGACGAGGTCGGCGCGCTGCTGGGCGCCGCGCTGGTCGCCAAGAAGGCCGTCGGCACCTTCGCCACCACCATCGTCTCCTCCACCCTGCTCGGCCGGATCGCCGAGGCCGCCGGGCTCGGCTACGCCGAGACCCTCACCGGCTTCAAGTGGATCTCCCGCGCCGACGGCCTGCGCTACGGCTACGAGGAGGCGCTCGGCTACTGCGTCGACCCGCAGGGCGTGCGCGACAAGGACGGCATCACCGCCGCCCTGCTGATCGCCGAGCTCGCCGCCACCCTCAAGCGCTCCGGCCGCACCCTGGGCGACCTGCTCGACGACCTGGCGCTGGAGCACGGCCTGCACGCCACCGACCAGCTCTCGGTGCGCGTCGAGGACCTCTCGCTCATCGCCGACGCCATGCGCACCCTGCGCGAGCAGCCGCCCACCGCGCTGGCCGGCCTCACCGTGACCCGTGCCGACGACCTCACCGCCGGCTCCGCCGACCTGCCGCCCACCGACGGCCTGCGCTACCGGCTGGCCGGCGACGCCGTCCGCTCGGCCCGCATCGTGGTCCGCCCGTCCGGCACCGAGCCCAAGCTCAAGTGCTACCTGGAGGTCGTCCTGCCGGTCGCCTCCGCCGCCGACCTCGCCGCCGCCCGCACCCGGGCCGCCGAGCTGCTCGCGGCCGTCAAGCGCGACCTCGCCGCGGCCGCCGGCATCACCGTCTGACGGCCCCGGTACGCGGAAGGGGCCCGCCGGTCCGGCGGGCCCCTTCGTCGCGTTCCGTACGCCCCGCGGGCTCAGGCCGCGATCACCGCGATCATCGCGATCAGGCCGGCCAGCGTCGGGGCGATGATCCACCAGCACCAGCGGACCTCGACCGGGCCGGCCGCGTCCGGGTGCGGGGCGTTGCGCTCGGCCATCTCCTGGAGGATGCCGACCACCTGGTCGGACCAGGCCCGGTTGGGGTCGGCGGAGCCCTGCACGCCGGGGCCGGACGGCTCGGCGCCCTGGCCGAAGACCAGGCCGAGCCGGGAGACGTGCTGCGGGCGGCCGGCCCGGTCCTGGGCGCGGGCCGCGCGCTTGCGCTGGCGCAGCGACACCGGCACCGCCCACACCTGGAACTTCCGGCCGTCGGCGAGCAGCTCCACCGAGTAGCCGGCGCGCAGCGCGTCCACGGACGCCCAGGGCGCGGTGATGGTGCGCAGCGGGTTGCGCACCACCAGGCGCCGCGCGTTGGCGCGGACGGCGGGGCGCAGGGTGTAGGCGATCACCGGGAGGGCGAAGACCGGGACGGCGGCCAGCGACACCCACGGCGTCTTGCCGCTGCCGTTCAGGGCCGCATCCCCGATCAGCCACCCCGCCACGGCCAGCAGCAGCACACCGGAGATCACGCCGGGAACGGAGCGGTACACGCGGTCGGCGTACACGGGCTCGCCATCGGAGCCGGCCGGGCCCTGTTGGGGCCTGCCGTCGGAATCGGTCATGCCCACGATTCTGCCCCATGGCCCCCGGTATCCACAGGGGTGGCGATCACACCGCCAGGTCTCGGTCCGGCATCGATGCGTCGCGGCCCTAGCGGTGGACTACGCGCGTAGATATGCTGGTGTGGTGACTATGTCCACTCTTGCAGCCAACGCCCCGGGCGTCGCCGGCAGCGGTCTCGCGGACGTCGCGGCGTCCGAGGCCTCGCTCCGCCGCTTCCTGCACGGCCTGCCCGGTGTCGACCAGGTCGGCCTGGAGGCGCGTGCCGCCACGCTCGGTACCCGCTCGATCAAGACCACGGCCAAGGCGTACGCCATCGACCTGGCCATCTCGATGATCGACCTGACCACGCTGGAGGGCGCGGACACGGTCGGCAAGGTGCGCGGTCTGTGCGCCAAGGGCAGGAACCCCGACCCGACCGATCCGACCACCCCCCGCGTCGCCGCGATCTGTGTCTATCCGGACATGGTCGCCACCGCGAAGGCCGCGCTGCAGGGCACCGACATCCAGGTCGCCTCCGTCGCCACCGCCTTCCCGGCCGGCCGCGCCGCACTGCCGGTCAAGCTCGCCGACACCGCCGACGCGGTCGCCGCCGGCGCCGACGAGATCGACATGGTCATCGACCGGGGCGCCTTCCTCTCCGGCCGCTACCTGGACGTCTTCCGGGAGATCGTCGCCGTCAAGGAGGCCTGCCGCCGCCCCGACGGGAGCTCCGCCCACCTCAAGGTGATCTTCGAGACCGGCGAGCTGCAGACCTACGACAACGTCCGCCGGGTCTCCTGGCTGGCGATGCTGGCCGGCGCCGACTTCATCAAGACCTCCACCGGCAAGGTCGCCGTCAACGCGACGCCGCCGGTCACCCTGCTGATGCTGGAGGCGGTCCGCGACTTCCGCGCGGCCACCGGCGTCCAGGTCGGCGTGAAGCCGGCCGGCGGGATCCGCACCACCAAGGACGCCATGAAGTACCTGGTGATGGTCAACGAGACCCTCGGCGACGACTGGCTGAGCCCGCACTGGTTCCGCTTCGGCGCCTCCAGCCTGCTCAACGACCTGCTGATGCAGCGCCAGAAGCTGACCACCGGACGGTACTCCGGCCCCGACTACGTGACGGTGGACTGATCACCATGCCCAAGAAGAAGAACACCGAGGAGCCCGCGGCCCAGAAGCCGGCGGGCGGCCTCTTCACGTACGCCCCGGCGCCCGAGTCGCCCGCCGCGGCCGGCGACATCGCCGCCTCCTACGGCCACTTCATCGGCGGCGAGTTCGTCGACTCCTCCGGCAGCGAGGCGCTGAAGACGGTCAACCCGGCCACCGAGCAGGTGCTCGCCGAGTTCGCCCAGGGCACCGGGGAGGACGTCGACCGCGCCGTCGCCGCCGCCCGCAAGGCCTTCGCCGACTGGTCGGCGCTGCCCGGCAGCGAGCGCGCCAAGTACCTGTTCCGGATCGCCCGGATCATCCAGGAGCGCAGCCGCGAGCTGGCCGTGCTGGAGTCGATCGACAACGGCAAGCCGATCCGCGAGACCCGCGACGTCGACCTGCCGCTGGTCGCCGCGCACTTCTTCTACTACGCGGGCTGGGCCGACAAGCTGGACTACGCCGGCTTCGGCCCCAGCCCGAAGCCGCTGGGCGTGGCCGGCCAGGTCATCCCGTGGAACTTCCCGCTGCTGATGCTGGCGTGGAAGATCGCCCCGGCGCTGGCCACCGGCAACACGGTCGTGCTGAAGCCGGCCGAGACCACCCCGCTGACCGCGCTGCGCTTCGCCGAGATCTGCCGCCAGGCCGGTCTGCCGAAGGGCGTCGTCAACATCGTCACCGGCGACGGCCGCACCGGAGCCGCGCTCACCGCGCACCCGGACGTCAACAAGGTCGCCTTCACCGGCTCCACCCCGGTCGGCCGGGCGATCGCCAAGCAGGTGGCCGGCACCCGCAAGAAGCTCTCGCTGGAGCTGGGCGGCAAGGCCGCGAACATCGTCTTCGACGACGCGCCGATCGACCAGGCCGTCGAGGGCATCGTCAACGGCATCTTCTTCAACCAGGGCCACGTCTGCTGCGCGGGCTCGCGCCTGCTGGTCCAGGAGTCGGTCCAGGACGAGCTGCTGGAGGCGCTCAAGCGCCGGATGGGCACCCTGCGGGTCGGCGACCCGCTGGACAAGAACACCGACATCGGCGCGATCAACTCCGCCGAGCAGCTGGCCCGGATCACCGCGCTGACCGAGGCCGGCGAGGCCGAGGGCGCCGAACGCTGGTCCCCCGCCTGCGAGCTGCCGGGCAGCGGCTTCTGGTTCCGGCCGACCGTCTTCACCGGCGTCAGCCAGGCCCACCGGATCGCCCAGGAGGAGATCTTCGGACCGGTGCTGTCGGTGCTGACCTTCCGCACCCCCGCCGAGGCGGTCGAGAAGGCCAACAACACCCCCTACGGCCTCTCCGCCGGCATCTGGACGGAGAAGGGCTCGCGCATCCTCTGGATGGCGAACCGGCTCAAGGCCGGCGTGGTCTGGGCCAACACCTTCAACAAGTTCGACCCGACCTCGCCGTTCGGCGGCTACAAGGAGTCGGGCTACGGCCGCGAGGGTGGCCGGCACGGTCTGGAGGCCTACCTCGATGTCTGATGTCGTGAGCCGTCTTGATGTCCTCAAGACCTACAAGCTGTACGTCGGCGGGAAGTTCCCGCGCTCCGAGAGCGGGCGGGTGTACGAGGTGACGGACGCGAAGGGCGAGTGGCTGGCCAACGCCCCGCTCGGGACCCGCAAGGACGCCCGCGACGCGGTCGTGGCCGCCCGCGCGGCGGTCAAGGGCTGGGCCGGCACCACCGCGTACAACCGCGGCCAGGTGCTGTACCGGGTCGCCGAGATGCTGCAGGGCCGGCGCGAGCAGTTCGCCGCCGAGGTGGCGCTCTCCGAGGGCATCGGCCCGAAGAAGGCCGCCGCCCTGGTGGACGCCGCGATCGACCGCTGGGTCTGGTACGCCGGCTGGACCGACAAGGTGGCCCAGATCGCGGGCGGCGCCAACCCGGTCGCCGGCCCGTACTTCAACCTCTCCACCCCGGAGCCGACCGGCGTGGTCGGGATCGTCGCCCCGCAGGCCGGGTACGGGCACTCGCTGCTCGGCCTGGTCTCGGTGGTCGCCCCGGCGATCGCCACCGGCAACACCGTGGTGGTGGCGGCCGCGGCCGACGCCCCGCTGCCGGCGCTGTCCCTGGGCGAGGTGCTGGCCACCTCGGACGTCCCGGGCGGCGTGGTCAACCTGCTGTCCGGCCGGACCGCCGACATCGCGCCGACCCTGGCCTCCCACCAGGACGTCAACGCCGTGGACCTCACCGGCGCGATCGCCGCCGACGGTCCCGGCGCGGCGGGCGCGCTGGAAGCCCTCGCCGCGGATACCCTGAAGAGGGTGATCCGCCCGGAGCTGGACCCGTTCGCCCAGGACTGGACGATTGCTCCCGGAACGGACCGGCTACTCTCGTTCCTGGAGACCAAGACGGTCTGGCACCCGATGGGTATCTGACCACCAGGTCCCCGCAGCGGCTACGCTCCGTGGCCGCCGGTTGTGAAACAACTCCACAGACTGGCCGTCCCCCGTGCCCTCTCCCCCCCAGGGCCCGGACGGTCATAGGACGGACCCGCGCCTCTCCCCCCCTGGCGCGGGTCCGTCGACTTTCGTCGCCGCGCCGTCCGCCTTTCGGCGCTCCCGCGGCCCCGCACCGCCCGGCCAGACTGGGGCGGCACGCGCACCGAGGGGGGACGACGCTCATGGGAGAACTGGCCGCCGAGCTGATGGCACTGTTCGCGGACGGGTTCTGGCGCACCGCGCGGGTGGCCCGCGCCCGGCGCCGGCTGGCCGCCGGACGGCCGGTGCGCATCCCCTGCTCGGCGCGCGCCGCCGGCCCGGGAGCGCGCGGCGACTACGTCGGCGGCCTGCTGCGGATCGCCCCCGGCGCCCCGGCCGCCGCCTTCACCGCCCGCGGCCGCGCCCGGGTCGTACTGGCCGCGGGCGGCACCTTCCACGACCCCGAGCCGGACACCTGGTACGACCAGGACTGGGCCGCCACCGCCTACCGGCCGCCGGGCGCCGAGCACCCCGTTCACCTCCAGGTCGACAGCCGCTACCTGCCGCTGCTGCACGCCGCGCTGACCGCCCCGGGAGCGGCGAAGGCCGGCTGATCCGACCGGTTTCGGCATCGGGCCCCGATGCGTCAGACTGGTGTCCCGTGAGTGACTCCCCGCTGAACCCTGTGCCGATAGCCCGCGCCCGGGTGGTCCTGCTCGCCGGGCCCTCCGGATCGGGGAAGTCCTCGCTCGCCGAGCGCAGCGGCCTTCCGGTGCTCCAGCTCGACGACTTCTACAAGGACGGCGACGACCCGAGCCTGCCGCGGCTGCCCGACGGCTCGGTGGACTGGGACTCCCCGCTCTCCTGGCACCGCGAGCAGGCCGTCGCGGCCATCCGGGCCCTGTGCACCGCCGGCCGGGCCGAGGTGCCGGTGTACTCGATCCCGGACAACGGCCGGGTCTCCACCCGGGTGCTGGAGCTCGGCGGGGCCGGCGCGTTCGTCGCCGAGGGCATCTTCGCCGCCGAGATCACCGCCGACTGCGCCGCCGAGGAACTGCTCGGCGACGCCCTGTGCCTGCGCAACGGCGCGCTGACGACCGCCTGGTGGCGGCTGCGCCGGGACGTCCGCGAGGGCCGCAAGTCGCTGCCGGTGCTGCTGCGCCGCGGCTGGCGGCTGATGCGGGCCGAGCGGGGCATCGTCGGCCGGCAGGTCGCGCTGGGCGCGCGCCCGTGCAACGGGCCGGAGGCCGGGCGGCGGATCCGCGCGGCGGCCGCCGCCGGGGAGCTGTCCGCCGTCTGAGGACCCGCCATCTGAGGACCCCCCGTGCCTCCCCAAGAACGCGGAACGGCGGGCCCGGTGCGTCTCCCCCGCACCGGGCCCGCCGCCTTCCCCGGACGGTCGCGGATCCCCTCCGGTGCCGCCGCTCCCCCGAGCCGGCGCCACCCGTACCGCGTCCGTCCTGCTACCCGTCCCCCGACGGGAGCCCTGTCCGGTCCCACCCCCACGGCGGACCGGAACGTCTCGATGGTGCTACGCGACCAGCTCGCCGAACGCCCGCAGGGTGTCGCCCGAGGTGTTCAGCTGCTCGTCGTCGCGCAGCCGGCGCAGCGCGCGCCAGATGCTGCTCTTGACCGTGCCGACGCTGATGCCGAGGACGTCGGCGATCTCCGGGTCGGTCTTGCCCTCGTAGTAGCGCAGCACCAGCATGGTGCGCTGGTTCTCCGGGAGCTTGGCCAGCGCCTGCCAGAGCACGGTGCGCAGCTCGGTGCCGCCCATCGCGTCGGTGTCGCCGACCGTCTCCGGCAGCTCCTCGGTCGGGTACTCGTTGACCTTGCGGCGCCGCCAGGCGGAGATGTGCAGGTTGGTCATGGTGCGGCGGAGGTAGCCCCCGACCGCGGCCTTGTCGGTGATCCGGCCCCAGGCGCGGTAGGTGCTGAAGAGCGCGCTCTGCAGCAGGTCCTCGGCCTCGTAGCGGTCACCGGTGAGGTGGTAGGCGGTGGCGTACAGCGAGGCGCGGCGCTCGCGGACGTACGCGGTGAACTCGGTGATGTGGTCCTCGGCGGCGGCGGGGCGCTCCCCCTGCGTCCCGGCCCGCTGCGTCCCGGCCCGCTGCGCGTCGGTGGCGGGCGCCGCCGCGGGGCTCAGCCGCAGCAGCGTCGCACCGGCGGCCTCGCGGCCGGCCGACTCCCCCGAGTCGGCCTTCCGCAGGCCGGTTCCCCCGACGCCCCGGTTCCCCCCCAGGGCGTCCTTGCCCTCGACGCGGACGGGGAGGATCCCCCGCAGCGTCAAGGTGCCGGCGGAGTCGGCCGCGTTCCCCCGGCGGCCGATCCCGTGCAGCTCCCCCGTCCTGCCGCCGCCGCTCACCCGGCGGGCGACAGTGTTTCCACCGGTGCTGTGCGCGCACCCCCGTACGATCACGGCACCCGAGGCCTCCTCGGTCCCGGCGTCGATCCGGGTCCCGAAGGCGGTGACCGATGAACGCGCGGTGCGGACAGCCGGGTTGGTCCGGGTCTGAAGCGTGGCGTTCATCGTGCGCCCCCTGGGTCGGTTCGAGCGGTTCCTTTGTCGCCGCCTCGGCCGGCCCTTCGGCCCGCTGTCCTGCGGCGACATCGAAAATCCTGCCCGCCGGTTGTGATGGCGCTGTCCGTCGACTGTCACAGGGCTGTCACAGGGCCGGGCCTTTCGTCCCGTGCGCCCTCCCGCCGTTGACGGACGCCGGCGGCGGGCCCTCCGGTTCCCGCCCGGGCGGCGCCCGGACCGGGCCGGGCGGTAGGGGGGTGATTACCCGCTCCGGGTGAGCCAGAATGAGGCCGTGCCTTTCCTCCTTCTGATCGAGGACGACGACGCCATCCGCACCGGCCTCGAACTCGCCCTCACCCGCCAGGGCCACCGCGTGGCCACCGCCGCGTCCGGTGAGGACGGTCTGAGGCTCTTCAAGGAGCAGCGGCCGGACCTCATCGTGCTGGACGTGATGCTGCCCGGTATCGACGGCTTCGAAGTGTGCCGCCGGATCCGCCGCACCGACCAGCTGCCGATCATCCTGCTCACCGCGCGCTCCGACGACATCGACGTGGTGGTGGGCCTGGAGTCCGGCGCGGACGACTACGTGGTCAAGCCGGTGCAGCCGCGCGTGCTGGACGCCCGGATCCGGGCCGTGCTGCGGCGCGGCGAGCGGGAGAGCTCGGACTCCTCGGTCTACGGCAGCGTGGTGATCGACCGGGCGGCGATGACGGTCACCAAGGACGGCGCCGACCTCCAGCTCACCCCGACCGAGCTGCGGCTGCTGCTGGAGCTCAGCCGGCGGCCCGGCCAGGCGCTGTCGCGCCAGCAGCTGCTGCGGCTGGTCTGGGAGCACGACTACCTGGGCGACTCCCGGCTGGTGGACGCCTGTGTCCAGCGGCTGCGGGCCAAGGTCGAGGACGTGCCCTCGGCCCCGACGCTGATCCGCACGGTGCGCGGCGTCGGCTACCGGCTGGACCCCCCGGCGTGACCGCCATCCTCCGTCCGGCGCCGGCGATATCCCGCCGCGCGCGCTGACCTTCCGCAACGACAGGCTCCCGTGACTGACCATCAGACGACGGCCCGGTTCTCCTCCGGCCCGTGGCGGCGGCTGCGCTCGCTGCGCGTGCGGCTGATCGCGGTGTTCGCCGCGGTCGCCCTGCTCACCGCCGTCTCCGCCTCCGGCATCGCGTACTGGCTCAACCGCGACGCGGTGCTCAAGCGCGCGCAGGACACCGCGCTCAACGACTTCCGGGTCTCGCTCAGCCGCAACGTGTCGAGCCTGCCGCTGGGCGCCACCTGCGAGGACCTCAACACGCTGGCGAACACCGTCGCCAGCTCCGGGCTCAGCTACGACGTGGTCGTGGCGGACCCGGCGCTGCCCGACTGCATCGCCTCCTCCAGCCCCACCCAGTACACCCTGGCCAACGTGCCGACGCCGCTGCGGACCGCGGTCGGCAAGCCCCGCGAGCTCACCGAGTCCAACCCGTACACGTACCACCTGTACTGGCAGCGGCAGAACCTCGACGGGCGGCCGTTCGTGATCGGCGGCACCAAGGTGGTGCCGACCGGCCCGACCGCGTACATGTTCAAGTCGCTGGAGAACGAGCGGGCCGATCTCAACACGCTCGGCTGGTCGCTGGCGATCGCCACGCTGCTGGCGCTGATCGGCTCGGCGCTGCTCGCGCAGGCGGCCTCGGCGACGGTGCTGCGGCCGGTCCGGCGGCTCGGCGACGCGGCGCGGCGGCTCGGCGAGGGCCACCTGGACACCCGGCTGGAGGTCGAGGGCTCGGACGAGCTCGCCGACCTGGCGCGGACCTTCAACCGGACCGCGGAGTCGCTGCACGAGCAGGTCGAGGAGCTGAGCGCGCGCGAGGCGCAGAGCCGGCGGTTCGTCGCCGACATGTCGCACGAGCTGCGCACCCCGCTGACCGCGATGACCGCCGTGACGGACATCCTGGAGGACGAGGCGGAGTCGCTGGACCCGATGATCGAGCCGGCGGTGCGGCTGGTGGTCAGCGAGACCCGCCGGCTGTCGGACCTGGTGGAGAACCTCATGGAGGTGACCCGCTTCGACGCGGGCACGGCCAAGCTGGTCGCCGACGAGGTGGACATCGCGGACCTGATCATGTCCTGCATCGACGGCCGGGCCTGGTACGACGCGGTGGAGGTGGACGCGCCGCGCGGCGTGCGGGCGGTGGTCGACCCGCGCCGGCTGGACGTCGTCTTCGCCAACCTCATCGGCAACGCGCTGAAGCACGGCGGCTCGCCGGTCCGGGTGCGGGTGCGCGAGGACGGCGACAGCGTGGTCGTCGAGGTCTCGGACAGCGGCCCGGGCATCCCCGAGGACGTCCTGCCGCACGTCTTCGACCGGTTCTACAAGGCCGACAAGGGGCGGGCGCGCTCGGAGGGAAGCGGCCTGGGCCTGTCCATCGCGATGGCCAACGCGCAGATCCACGGGGGGACCATCACCGCCGCGAACGGCGAGGTCGGCGCGGTGTTCACGCTGACGCTGCCGCGGACCCCGCCGCCCGTGCCGCCGGCCGACGCCGCCTCCGAGGAGAGTGCCCAGTGACCCGAGTCCGTCGACGACGCCCGCTCGCCGCCGCCGCGCTGCTGGGGCTGGCCGCGCTGGCCGTGGGCTGCGGCATCCGCCCGACCGCCGTCCCGGTGGACGCGGGCGCGCCGGCGAGCCGGACGGCCTGCCCAACGGTGGCGCGGATACCCACGGCGCCGAGCACGCCGTCCCCGGCCGCCGGATCGGGCGCGGGCGCGACCGGCCAGACCCCGGCGCACACCGCTGCCGCGCGCGCCGGTTCCTCGCCGTCCCCGGCGCCGTCGCCCGCCGTGGTGTCGCCGACGTCGCCGGCGACGCCGCCTGCGGACAACGTGTTCGGCGCGCTGCCCTCGCCCACGGCGTCCACCACGCCGCCCTGCCGGTAGGGGCCCGCCTTCGGGGCCCCGGGCCGCCCGGTTCACCGGGCGGCCCACCCCGCGGCCCGCGCCGATCCCCGGCGCGCGGCGCGAAGTTCACACCGGGCATGGAACCGTCACGCCGTCGGCGCACGTCCTTCCCCCCGTGCAGCGAGATGGCACCAGGCCACGCGAGGAGCGTGCCGGAGTGCGGACCGAGACCGGACGGGCGACGGCCGTCCAGCGATCCCAGCGTCCACTACGGGTGGTGGGCCTGCTGGGCCTCACCCTCCACCTGCTGCTGGCGGGCTGGATGGTGCTGAGGCCACTGCCGGTGGCCTGGGTCTACGACGCCAACCTGACGCCACTGGCCTCGCTCCGCTCCTCCAGCGCGGGCCAGATCTGCGCCGAACTGCTGCTCCTCGCCCCGCTGGGCCTCTTCCTCCCGCTCGCCGGGGGTCGGCTGACGACCCGTTGGCTGCCGTCCTTCCTGCGCACCACCGGCGCCTCGGCCCTGCTGGCCACCGCGCTGGAGTTCCTCTCCTCCTGGGCCCCGGGCCATGTGCTCAACGTGGACCACATCCTGTTCGCCGTCCTCGGCGTCGCGGCCACCCATCTCGCCCTGGTCCCGGCCGGCCGTTCGTTCCTGCTGCACCGCGCCACGACCCCCCGGGTCCCGCCGGCCGCACCGGCGCCGGCACCCGCGCCCGCTCCGGCGCCGCCGGCCCCGTCCGTCGAGCCGCTGTTCGGCCTCGGCTCGCCGAGCACCGCACGCCGGGGCTGACCCCGCACGGACCGGGTTCCAGCGGCTGTCGCGTTCCGGCGCTCTCCTACCCGGATGGCGACCACGTCGGACGCGCTGTCCTCCGCGGCCCCCTCAGCCCGCGCGGCGGACCCGGCCCCCGACCTCGATCAGGCCGTCGGGCGTGATGCCCGTGACGAGCTGCGAGCCCCGCCCCTGGGTGATGGTCAGGCCGCGGCCCAGTTCGGCGGTCAGCAGGATGGCGGCCGCGCCGGTGGCCTCGTCCTCGTCGATGCCGTCGTCCCGGCCGGGGAATGCCCTGGCGCGGACGGTTCCGGCCGCCTCGTCCTGCCAGGCCCAGGCGTAGATCCACTCGCCCGGCGGCGGCACCGCCAGGCCGTCCACCTCGGCGGGCGTCGCGTGCCGGCGCAGGGTGCGCGGCGGGGCCCAGGCGGCGGGCGCCGCGATCCGGGTGAACGCGCCGTCGCGCCGGACGCCGACCACGCCGGCCGCCGTGACCAGCCGGTCCACGCCGAGCAGCCAGGCGGTGCCGACGCAGGGGTGGCCGGCGAACGGCAGCCGCAGGCCCGGAGTGTAGATGTCGATGGCGCCGCGCCGCGCGTCGTCCACGAACACCGTCTCGCTGAAGCCGAGTTCCCGCGCGACCGCCTGCCGGTCACGCTCCCCGGGAACGGCGGCACCGTCCCGGACGACGCCCAGCGCATTGCCGTGCCCACCGTCCGGGCCGCAGAACACGTGCAGCACCTCGTGCTCGGTCATCCCTCGCTCACCCCTACCCGCTCCTCGCCCGCGCGCCCTTCGCGCGGGCCGGTGGTCACGCCGCCGCGGCATCCGCCCGGGCAGGCGCACGGCGCCCGCCCGGGGGCCGCCGAACACCTGGGCCCCGACTCGGGCGCGCGACGGTCACACGGCGCCGGTGGTCGGACCCCCGGCCCAGCCCGCCTCACATCCGCCCGCGCCGACCGTCACGCCCCCGGGTTCGCCGGCGGACCCGGCTCCGGCCGTGGGGCGGGGGGCGCCGCCGGGCGGGCCGCCGGGGCGCCGCCCGGGCGGGGCGGTCGGGCGGCCAGGGCGTGGCGGGGCCTCTGGCGGCGGCGGGCCACCAGGAGTGTGCCGATGCCCATCGCGATCGCGGTGGCGCCGGTGATCGCCATCGGGGTGTCGGTCGGTGAGCCGCCGGTGGAGGCGAGGCCGGCGGACGGCGCCGCGCCCGCCACGGTCACGGTGACGGCCGGTGCCGAGGCGGCCGACCCGTCCGCCGGGGTCTCGGTGGCCGCCGCCGGGACGGCCCCCGCCGTGCCGCTCGCGTCCGTGCTCGGGGTGACCGCCGCGAGGCCGACCGGCGGACCGCCCAGCGCGCTGGGCGCGGCGGCCGGCGGCTCGGCGGAGGCCGCCGGGGCGGTGCCGGACGTGCTCGGAACGGTGGTCGGCGGGACCGGCGCGGCGGCCACGGTGACGTCGACCGCCGAACTGGCGGCCGCCACCCCGGTGCCGCCCCCGGTGAGGGGCACGCTGAGCCCGGCGAACTGGACCGTCACGACGCCCGCCTGGACGTCCTGGCCGAACGCCAGCCGCACGTTGAGCGTCCGGGACTCGCCGTCGTGCAGCCGGACCGGCGAGGCGTCCTTGTCCGGCGTGCGCAGCAGGAGCGTGAGCGCCCCGGCCGCGGTGCGGCTGCCGTCGGGGGTGGCCGCCAGCCACTGGCCGTCGGGGGTCTGGAAGTCCAGCCCCGCCGCCCCGGCGGCGGGCAGGTTCGCGCCCCGGAGGGTGAGTTCGGGCAGGAAGGAGACGTCCTTGCCGCTGCGGTTGGTGAGCGTCAGCCGGAACGGCCGGGCCTCGCCGCCGGCGGCGAAGGCGGCGGGCACCGCGTCCAGACCGAGGAACGGCGCGCCGGGCGCGGAGGCGGACGTCGGCGCGCCGGTGGGGCCGGCCGCGACGGTGGTGAAGGCCTGGTGCGGGGAGTTCGCCTCGGAGGTCCGGCTCTCCGGCGGCAGGGTCGGGTCGGAGACCACCGCCCGGAAGCCGGCGGTGGCCCGGCCGGCGGGCGCGTCGGCGGTGGCGGCGAGCCGCAGCCGGTAGGTGACGGAGGCGCCGGCGGGCAGGCTCAGCCGGGTGTCGAGGTTCCAGGTGGCGCCGGGGCTCGGCGCGGCGGGCTTCCACGAACCGCCGCCGGGGGCCTGGTAGTCCAGCTTGAGCTGGGAATCGCGGAGGCCGGAGTCGCCGATGGCCACGGTGAAGCCGGGGGTGACGTCGACCGAGTGGTCGGCGGAGTTGCGCAGGGTGGCGGTGAACTCGGCGGCCGGACCACCGGCGGTGAGGGTGCCGGGGAAGCCGTTGAGGGTGGACGTCACCGGGCCGTGCTGCTCCTGGGGGGCGCCGACCGGTCCCGGGGTGCCCTGGGCCAGGGCCTGCCGCACCGCCCCGGTGGTCCCGGCCCCGCCGGAGCGCGGCAGCGCGGCAGCGCCGGGGGCGGCCGCGGTCAGGGCCGCCCCCGAGACCAGGGTGGCGGCGGCAGCGAGGGCGAGGGATCTGCGGTGCTGAGTACGCAAGGGGGACCTCACGGAAGGAAGGCGGGCGAACCCGACGAACCCGGCAGCAGGCGGTTCGCCGAGGTGGGGGCCGCGCCGGGACTCTCACCCGGGTCGCTGCTTCGACCCCCAACCACCAGCGACGGCCGCATCATATCCGAACGCACGGACGCTTCCTGAGCGGTTTTCAAGGGCTGAAACACAGGTTCGCCGGGCGGATTCGGCGATGACACCGTGACGAAATCGTGAGGACGGATGTCGGCGGGCTCCAGTACTGTGCGCACTCGTCCCCGGCGGGCCGCCCCCCGCGCGCCCGCCCGTCCCACCGGAACCACAGGAACACCTCGTGAATCTCGACTTCGACGTCGACCCGCTCTTCTCCTGGTACGTCGTCCTGCTCGCGCTCAGCGGCATCGCGCTGCTGGTCATCGGCGCCATCAACCTCGGCGGCCTGAAGATCGGCTGGCGCATCCTCAACGTCCTGGCCGGCCTGGGCTTCACCGGCTACGCGTACTACCTGGCGTTCGTCTTCGACGGCGGCACCTACACGCTGTTCTTCAAGGCGTTCATCCTGCCGGTGGCGCTGATAGTCAACGCGGTAAAGGCCCTGGTCACGCGCTCCGCGACGCCGGCCGCGCCGCCGGTCCCGGCCGCCTCGCCGTACCAGCCGAACGCCGAGTACCCGCCGAACGCGCAGTACCCCCAGGGCGCCCCGCAGCCGCAGGCCTCGCCCTACCAGCCGCAGGCGGCCCAGGCCCCGCAGGCCCCGCCGTACCAGCCGCAGGGCTGAACCCCCGCCCGCCGGGTGGCGCCGCCGGGATGCGGGGCGCCACCCGGCGGCACCGCGCCGGCTCACCTCACGGCGTCAACCGGTGGGCGTCGCGCGGGAAGAGGGCGGTGCGGCGGACGTTCTCCTCCCCCGCCAGCCGCGCCGTCCAGCGCTCCAGCCCGAGCGCGAACCCCCCGTGCGGCGGCATGCCGTGGGCGAAGGCCCGCAGGTACCCCTCGTACGGCCCGGCCGGCTCGCCGCGGGCGGCGAGGGCGGCGAGGTAGTCCTCGTACCGGTGCAGCCGCTGGCCGCCGGTGACCAGCTCCAGTCCGCGGAAGAGCAGGTCGAAGCTGTTCGAGTACTCCGGCCGGCCCGGCTCGGGGTGGGTGTAGAACGGCCGTTTGCGCATCGGGTACCCCGTGACGAACAGGAACGGGCTGCCGTGCTCGCGCTGCGCCCACGCGCCGAGCCACCGCTCGTGCGCCGGTGCGAGGTCCGGCTCGTCGGCGCCCAGCATCCGCATCGCCTCGGCGAAGTGCAGGTGCGGGATCTCGGCCGGGACGGCGGGCGGCTCGACGCCCAGGGTCGCGAGCGCGGCCCCGGCCTGGTCGGCGACCGCCGCGACCATGCCGGCGAGGGCGGCGCGGACCACCGCCATGACGTCCCGGTGGTCGGTGACGAAGCCGAGTTCGGCGTCCAGGCTGGTGTACTGGGCCAGGTGGCGGGCGGTGTCGTGGGGTTCGGCCCGGAACACCGGCCCGGTCTCGTAGACCCGTTCGAAGACGCCGACCATCGTCTGCTTGAAGAACTGCGGCGACTGCGCCAGGTACGCCTCGCGCCCGAACCAGTCCAGCGCGAAGACGTCCGCACCGGACTCGGTCGCCGAGGAGACGACCTTCGGTGTGTGGATCTCGGTGAAGCCCAGGCCGTCCAGCGCCGCCCGGAAGCCGTGCACGGAGGCCGCCGAGACGCGGTGCAGCGCCGCCGGCCGGGGGTGGCGCAGAGCAACGGGGGCGTGGTCGAGGACGACCGGCAGCGAGGCCGGGACGGCCGGGCGGAAGAGGTCGAACGGCGGGGCCGCGGCGGGGCGGGCGAGCACCTCCACCTCCGGCCGGGTCAGCTCCACGCCGTTCGGCGCCTGGGGGTTGGCCGTGACCGTGCCCCGGACGCGCAGCACCGTCTCCTCGGGCAGGTCGGCGACCCCGGCGGGGGCCACCACCTGGGCGAGGCCCGAGCGGTCGCGCAGGACGAGGAAGGTCACGGACTTCAGCGCGCGACGGCGGTGCAACCAGCCGGCGAGTTCGACGGTTCCGCCGATCCGGCCGGGCAGCTCGGCGGCCAGGACGCGGGCGGTGTCGGTGAGAGGGGGGTGGATCATCGCGGCCCTCCGGGGGCGTCGTGGTGATCCCTTGGGAGTGCGGGCGAGAAGGGGACTCGCGGTGCCACCGCACTTTCGCCGCCGTCGCCGGGGCGGGCGGCGGCCTCGATCGGGCCCGGTGACGGGGGCCGGTCGGCGGGGCATTTCCTCCCCGCACTCGGGAGTGTCTTCCCTCCCGGACGCGAGGCCGCCTTCACAGCAGCCGGCGGCTCTCTCGGCTCGCGGGGCCCGGAGGTACTCGTCTCCGTCGACGTGTTGCGGCGAGGCTAGGCCGCCACCGGCCGCCCCGGCAACCGCATTTCGGCCCGGCGGCCGTTACGCTGCCCTGGTGACCCGACAGTCCACCGCACCGTACGACCTGGTGATCGTCGGCGGCGGCCCGGCCGGCTGCGCGGCGGCGGTGATGGCGGCGAGCGTCGGACTGCGGTCGGTGCTCGTCGAACGGTGCGGGCTCGGCGCCACCCTGCGGCGCGTCCCGGCGGTGGCCAACGTCCTCGGCTTCGCCACCGGCACCGCCTACGCCGACGCCCTCGGGGCGGACGTGCGACGGATCGCCGACTCCTGCGAACTCCTGCTCGGCACCGCGGCGACGGAGCTGCACGCCGACGAGGAGGGCGTCACCGTCCTGCTCGACCCGGGCACCGCCGTCCGCGGCCGCTACGCGATCGCCGCCACCGGCGTCCGGGCGGCCCGCCCCGACGAGGCCGGCTGGCTCACCTCGGCCGACGGCCCGGACGCCCCGCCGCCGCTCTGGGAGGCGGACGCCGCCCGGCTGGCCGGCCGCCGCGTCCTCGTCCTCGGCGCCGACCGCCCCCTCGGCACCCTGCTGCGCGCCCACCCCGACGTCCCGCTCGACCTGGTCGTCCCGCACCCGCCCGCGGACGCCTACAAGGCCGACGAGGTCCGCGGCGACCCGCGCGCCGCCCTCCTGGAGACCGCCGCCCTCGACCTCCGCCGCTCCCCCGACGGCTCCTTCGTCGCGGGCGAGTTGGGCACCTTCGCCCCGGACACGGTCTTCGTGAACCTCGGCGTCCGCCCGGCCGCCCTCCCCGGCTCCCTGGCCACCACCCCCGACGGCTACTGCCCACCCGACCGCCAGCACCCCCGCGTCCTCACCGCCGGCGACCTCCGCTCCTCCCGCGGCCAGCGCATCATGACCGCCACCGGCTCCGGCGCCGACGCCGCCCTGCACGCCTACTACGCCCTCCGTCTGGGCGGTTGACGGTGGAGTGGAACGTCGGCGGATCCGACTTCCCACTCCACCGTCGGGCCCGGCACCTTCAAGATCTTTAGGCGAGAACGGGAATAGTCGCCTGTTCGGATGGCCACCACCCGGTCGCACTCCGTAGCGTGATCCTCGGTTTGTTCAACCAGGCGCACCCACAAGGGGGTTCACCATGACCGGAAAGCCGGGACTGATCCGCCTCACGCACGGCGGCAGCGGCGAAGGGTCCGGCGAGTGCGGCGCGGACGACTGCCCCAACGTCTACGCGACCGACCGGGGCTCGTTCGTCGTTCAGGGCGACACGTTCACCGGATTCCTCGCTCCCGACGGCGAGTCGCTCGTCGAGATCCCCGAGGAGACCCTGCGGGAGGCGTTCCGTGTTCTTGGATGGTGACGACTGGCGGGCGTACTTCGACGCCATGGAGTACGACGCCTGGCGGCTGGAGACCCACCCCGTCTACACGGTGCCGCAGGAGGAGGACGGGATTCGCCGTTTCCTCGCCGGCGAACCGCTCGACACCGGGGCCACCGCCGCTTGGAAGGCCCGGCTACGCGGGTACCGGGAGACCGGCCGGCGCGTCGGCCGGGTCCATGTGCTCACGCGTCCGCTGACGGACTACCTGCGCTTCGAGTTCGCGCACTACCGTCACAACGTGGAGGCCGGCGAGGACGTCCGGATCCTCGACCTCACCGACCGCCCGAACCCGGGCCTTCCCGACCAGGACTTCTGGCTGTTCGACGACCGCCGTGTGGTGCTGATGAACTACCGCCCCGACGGCACCCAGATCAACCGCCGGATCCACGGCGGCGATCCCGCCCCGTACGTGGCCTGGAAGGGACTGGCCATCGCCGAGTCCGTTCCCTTCACGGAGTACCTGAAGGATCATGGGTGAGTGACCTTCGCCCCTGAGCCATCGATGGCCGGGGCGATACGCCGCAGATTGGGCTGCCGGTCGCGGACGTGCCTGCGACCGGCAGCCGTTGGAGCAGGAAATCGGCGGGTCCGACTTCCTGCTCCGCTGCCGTCAGGCCTGAAGGCGCGAAACCTGGCTGCGACGAGCCGAAGCCTCTGTGATGTGGTCGAACTCGCCTGTCTTCGTCGCCAGGAGGAATACAGCCAGCCGCTCCGCATCGACCACCAGAACGCTCTCCGGGGCGTCGGACTCCCGCAGGTGGCGAAGTACCCCCGCGTCCATGGCGAGTTCAAGGCAGCTGCCGCCTTCGTTCGAGCCGCTGAAGGACGACTTCTGCCACTGGGGCTCGGACATCGCAGACCTCTCGGATTCGGTGGCCCGGCGCCGTGGGATCACCGGGTGGCTCATGGTGCCGATGACGTGGGGCGGAGGCTGCGGACGGCGAGGGAGAAGGCGGCGGCAGTGAGGGCGGTGGAGAGGAGGAAGAGGAGGGCGACGCCGAGGTGGAGGAGGGCGTGCGGCTCGCGGAGGATGCGGGCGAGGACGAGGTAGCCGGCGGACGCGGTGAGGAGTGCGCCGAGGACGGGGGCGGACCAGCGGTGGAGGGCGAACCGCTCGGGGAGGGCGGAGAGCAGGGAGCCGGTGGGTATGGAGACGAAGGTCCCGAAGAGGAGGCCCACCATGGCCCCGAGCGGTACCGAGGTGTAGCGGAAGGCGACAAGGGCAACCAGGGCGCCCCAGAGGGCCCCGCCGATGACGCCGAACTGGGTGGTGCGAACGATGAGACGGATACGCCAGGCTTCGGCGTTCATCGCTGGGGGTCCTCCGGAGTTGGGCTGCCGATCAGATGAGGTGGTCGAACTCGCCGGTCTTGGCGGCGAGGAGGAGCGCGCGGAGCTTGGGAACGTCGACTGCCATCACGAGGGCAGGTTCATCGGATTCACGCAGGAAACGGAATCCGTCGGGCCCCGAGGCAAGTTCGATGCAGGCGTTCTCAGGGTCCCCTGCACTGAACGACGACTTCTGCCAGATGATCTCGGACATCGCAGGCCTCTCAGGCTTGGAGCAGATAGAGCAGGTGCTGGAGGATTCCCCAGGAGTCACGCGCCGCCGATCCCCGCCGCAGCCCGGAATCATCGACAGGGGGAAGGGCCAAGTCCGTCAGCTGGTCGAACCTCTGGCGGTACGTCGCGACACTCTCGCGATCACCATAGTGGTCAGCTCGCTTGGGAGCATCCAGGACGATCGTCGAGAGTTCAAGGCAACCCGGGTCGCAGAGCAGGAACGAGACCGGACTCGGCGGCTTCTTCGCCACGGTGAAGGGCATCACCTGAATCGTGACGTTCGGACGTTCGACCATGGCAAGCAAGTGCCGCAGTTGATCCCTCATCACAGCGTCGCCGGGGAAGCGCATCCGTAGTGCCGCTTCCTGGATCACGAAATGGAAGTCCTTGCGCTCTTCCAGGATCCGCTGCCGGGCCAACCGGAACCTGACCAGATCCCCCACATCCCACTGGTGATTGCTGTCAGCGCCCTCGAAGACAGCCGCCACATAGCCGGGCACCTGAAGCACTCCGGGAATGTAGAGGGTCTCGTAGTTCGCCAGACGAATCGCCCGGTCCTCGACCTCCGCCAGGTCGAGCGCCAGATCCGGGACCTTGCCCTCGAACTCGCTCCACCAGCCCTTGCCCGTGCTCCGCCCCATCGCCGCGAGCGTGGCCCGGTAGACCGGATCGGTACAGCCGTAGGCGTCCAGCCAGGTCTCAAGGCGCTCCGCGTTCAACGTGATTCGCCCCGCCTCGGTGTGACTCACCGCCGGGCCCCGCATGCCGACCAGCGCTCCGGCCTCTGGGGCGGACAGGCCGGCTGCCGTCCGCAGACGTTGCAGCTCGTCACCGAACCGGCGCTGTCGCTGGCTGATCGGCCCCTTGTATCCCACGACTGTCCTTCCTTGGCCTGCGCAGTCTGGCGCAGAACTCGTGCGCGACGCCACCAGGAACGGCGTCAGTCCGGGGAGACTTCCCGATTGGCTTGCAACGCTGCCACACATCCCCCTACTCTCAGTGTTGCACCGATCACACGACGGAGCGTCAGTGGCCCCTGCTTTCTCGGAAGTAGACGCCTCACACCCCTCCGTCGGCGATCCAATCCTCCCCGTCTCCCGGAGGTTCCCCATGCGTGCCCACAACCCGCCCGACTGGTCCGTCGTCCGCCACGAGCTGCGCACCCTCCTCACCTCGGCCGGCTGGCAGCCGGACGCCGTCCAGGACGCCGAACTCGCCCTTCACGAGCTGTTCGTGAACGCCTGGAAGCACGCCGACACCCAGGCACCCCACGTCATCGTCGCCCTCTGCCCCCGCACGCTGCGGGTATCGGTCTGCGACGACAGTCCCAACCTGCCCGAACTCCGAACGTCCACCGACCCGTTCGCGCTCTCCGGGCGCGGACTGCACCTCGTCCACGCCCTCACCCACCGCTTCGGCGTCGACCCCGTCAAGACCGGCAAGGTCACCTGGTTCGAACTGGACTTCGCCGCGTGAGCGCCCCCTTCGAACCCCACGACGCGTACCTGCGCACCTACACCGAGCCCGAGGTCACCGCCCTTCTCGGTGAACTCCACGAGCGGGGCAAGCCCTTCGGCATTCAGTGGGGCTCCGCCGCCGTCAACGGCGCAACGATCGACGGCCGCCTCCTGGTCGACTTCGGCGACACCTCCGTCGCCACCCTCCTCAACCTCCTCACGCTCCTCCGCGAGAGGCCGAGGACCCGGTGAACTTCCTCGTCGGCGCGGCCTTCGCCGTCCTCCTCGCCCTCGCCATGGCCACCGTCGTCACCGGCGTCATCACCGCCCTGAAGGTCCACGGCAAGGACGAGGAGCACTCCAATCCCTGATCCGCCCTCGCAATATTGCATTGTTGCTATTACTCGGCGGCCCCCGCCCGGGGCACCGCCGGGCCCCGGGGCGCGAGGGGGCGGCTCAGCACCAGGTTGGTCGTCGTGCTCCCGAGCTGCGCCAGCTCGTCGACGATCTCCTCCAGGTGCCCCATCGACGTCGTCGCGATCTTCAGCGCGTAGCAGTCGTCCCCCGTCGTCCGCAGGCACTCCAGGATCTCCGACCGCTCCTCCAGCAACCGCCGCAACGGCTCGTGCCGCGCCGCCGGCCCCGGGTACTTCAACCGGACCACCGCCGTCACCGGGTACCCCGTGCGCTCCAGGTTCACCTCGGCCCGGTAGCCCGTGATCACGCCCGCCGTCTCCAGCCGCCGGACCCGTTCCGTCGTCGCCGACGCACTCAGGTTCACCCGCCGGGCCAGCTCGGTGAACGCGATCCGCCCGTCCTCCTGGAGCTCGGCCAGGATCGCCCAGTCCGTCGCGTCAAGAATCTCGGTCATGAGCCCAGATTGCCGGTGATTCCACGGCGGAACAACCCCCCAACCGGGAGATGTCTCTTCAGTCAACCCACCTTCCCTCCCTAGGCTTTCCGAACGTGAAGATCGGAGTGAACGTCCCCAACTTCGGCCCCGGCACCGACCCCGCCACCCTCCTGACCTGGGCCCGCACCGTCGAGTCCCTGGGCTTCGACCTGCTGATGCTCTCGGACCACCTCGCCATCACCCCCGACGTCGCCCAGCGCTACCCCTCCCCCTTCTACGAGCCCTTCACCACCCTCGCCTGGCTCGCCGCCCACACCACCCGCCTGCGCCTCGGCACCACCGTCCTCATCGCCCCCTACCGCCACCCCCTCCTCGCCGCCCGGATGGCCGCCAACCTGGACGCCCTGAGCGGCCACCGGCTCGTACTCGGCGTCGGAGTCGGCTGGTCCCGGCAGGAGTTCGCCGCCCTCGGTGTCCCCTTCGAGCAGCGCGGCCGCCTCACCGACGACCACCTGCGCGGCCTGCGCGCCGCCTGGGCGGACACCGCCGACTACGGCACCCGCCGCATCCCGCTCTGGATCGGCGGCAACAGCGACGCGGGCCTGCGCCGCGCCGTCCACCTCGGCGACGCCTGGCACCCGCTGCGCCCCACCATGGCCTGGCTGCACGAGGCCGTCCCCCGCCTGCGGGCGTACGCGGACGAACACGCGCTCCCGGTCCCCGCCTTCGCGCCCCGGATCGCCCTCAGGCTCACGCCCGACCCGGTCGCCGGCCCGCGGCGCCTCGCCGGCGAGGGCTCGATCGAGCAGATCACCGCCGACCTCGCCAAACTCCGCCTGCTGGGCGCCGATTCCGTCGTCCTCGACCCCTACCACGGCGACCCGGAGGAGACCCGCCACCCGCACCGGGCCCGACGGTCCCTCGCCGCCGTCGCCGAACGCCTCGCCCTCGCCCCGACCCGGATGGACCAGCCCCGATGACCGTCGCCCCCGCCGACCACCCCCTCCTCCGCCGCGCCATCGCCCTCGCCGCCGAGGCCGCCGCCCACGGCAACCCGCCGTTCGGCTCCCTGCTCGCCGCCGCGGACGGCACCGTCCTGGCCGAGGAGCGCAACACCACCCTCACCGACCGGGACATCACCGCCCACCCCGAACTGAAGCTCGCCCGCTGGGCGGCACGGGAGTCGGGCCCGGCCGCGGCCGCCCGGACGACCCTGTACACCAGCTGCGAGCCCTGCCCGATGTGCGCCGCCGCCCTTCGGCAGGCCGGGATCGGCCGCGTCGTCTTCGCCCTCTCCGGCGACCAGCTGCTGACCATCCGCCCGGCGAGCGGCCGCCCGCCCGTGCCGCAGGACGGCCCTGCGCTGTTCGACGAGGTCCGGGCCGCCGTCGAGCCGTACTACCGCTGAGCCGACCCGCCGCTTGCCCCTGCCCCAGGGGCAGGGCGCACAGTGGGCCCGTGCACGAGGACTTGATCACCATCGGGGAGCTCGCCGCCCGGACCAGGCTCAGCCCCAAGGCGCTGCGCCTCTACGGGGAGCGGGGGCTGCTGCCGCCCGCCCACGTCGACCCGCGGACCGGCTTCCGCCGCTACGGCCTCGCCCAGGTCGAACGGGCCCGCCGGATCGCGCTGCTGCGCGCCGTCGGCATGCCGCTGGCCCGGATCGCGGCCGTCCTCGACCCGGACGGCGACGCGCCCCGCCTGCTCGACGCCTACTGGCACGAGCAGGAGTCCGCGCACCGGGCCCGCCGGGAGGCGGTGGGCTACGCCCGAGCGGTACTGACCGGAAGGACCTCCACCATGTACGAGATCGCCGAACGCGACGTCCCCGAGCGGAAGGTGCTCCGCATCCAGCGCCACGTCACCCTCGCCGAGCTGCCCGCCTTCCTCGGCGACGCGAGCGAGCGGTTGCTCGCCCACCTGCGGACGGCCGGCGCCTGCCTGTCCGGACCGCTCTTCGCCATCTACCACGGCGTGGTGAGCGAGGACTCCGACGGCCCGGTCGAGGTCTGCGCGCCGACGGCGACCACCGTCGAACCGGCCGGACCGATCGGCGTCCGGATCGAGCCGGCGCACCGCGAGGCGTACACCGAACTCGCCAAGTCCCACCCGGGCTTCGCCGCGATGGCGACCGTCCACGACGCCGTACTCGCCTGGCTCGGCGACCACGGCCACGCCCGCAGCGCGTCCAACCGCGAGGTGTACTACCCGAACTTCCCGACCGCCGCCCCGGACGATCACGTCGTGGACGTCGCCATCCCCTTCACCCCGCGCGCCGGAGGGTGACGACTACGCTCCCGCCCGGTGCAGCCGCCCGAGCAGCACCATCGGCTGCCGCTGCCCGTCGGGGGTGACCGGCGCCGCACCCTGGCTTCCCACTCCGCGTGATCGGCAATCTCCGGGCCGACCCTGAGCGGAACCCTGAGAGCGGTCGTGCCTGGTCAGGACGGAGGTCGGGGGCGGGATCGGCTTGCGGGGGGAGGCTTTCGGCGGAAGGGCGGCGGAGCATGGAAGTACGCCAGCCGGAGGGACCGGCCAACGGCGCCACCAGAGCAACGGAGTCCGCCATGAGCCGCCTCGCCCGCCCCCGCCACAACCGCGTCATCGCCGGCGTCTGCGCCGGGATCGCCGAGCGCTTCGGGCTCACGCCGTGGACCGTCCGCGCGATCTTCCTGGCCTCCTGCCTGCTGCCCGGCCCGCAGTTCCTGATCTACCTGGCGCTCTGGCTGGTACTCCCCCAGGAGCCGTGACGCGGGAAGGGGCCGCCCACTCCCCGACGGGAGCGGACGACCCCTTCGCCGCGCGGACGGGTCAGCCGGTCAGGCCCGGCAGCGGGAGGGTCTGGGTGAGGCTGCCGAGCGGGGTCTTGTCGAGCCCCGGCACGGTCGGCAGGGCGGCCCGGTTGCCGGTGGCGCCGGCGACCGGAGCGGCGGCCTGGCCCGCGCTCGGGGCGAGGCTGCCGAGGGTGCTGCTGACCTTGTCGGCGACCGGCAGCTTGCCCGCGACATCGGTGAGCGCGTTGGTGGCGGCCGGGTTGGTCAGCAGGTTCGTCGGGAGCCCGAGGCCTCCGGTGGCGGTGGCGGGGGCGGCGGACGCGCCGCCGGCGCCGACCGCGGCGATCGCGATGCCGAGCGCGGCGGTGCCGGCGGCCTTGAGAGTGGCCTGCTTCATGTGATTCGTCCCTTTGGGTCCTCGTCGGTGGCCGACTCGCACAGCCGACGCGACGGGGCCCGCCGCCACGGCCTGTCAGCAATGACGGGCACACGGTAGTGAGCGGATCACGGGGGGATCAACGGCGGTTCACCCGCCCGAGCGAGAAGTCGGATGAACGCCAACTCCCGTGGTCGGCAGCGGCGTTCATCCGATCAGAGCGGGATACCCGGAGTTCCCGGCCTCCCGGCGGCTCAACCGCCCGGCCGCCCGGCCGCTCAGCTTCCGGCGCTGAACAGCCACTCGGCCTTGAGCTCGGCGTAGCCCGGCTTGATCACGTCGTTGATCATCGCGAGCCGCTCGTCGAACGGCAGGAAGGCCGACTTCATCGCGTTCACGGTGAACCACTCCAGGTCCCCCAGCGTGTAGCCGAAGGCCTCGACCAGGTGCCCGAACTCGCGGCTCATGCTGGTGCCGCTCATCAGCCGGTTGTCGGTGTTCACGGTGACCCGGAACTTCAGCCGGCTGAGCAGCCCGATCGGGTGCTCGGCGTACGAGGTGGCCGCTCCGGTCTGCAGGTTGGAGGTAGGGCACATCTCCAGCGGGACGCGCTTGTCGCGCACGTACGCGGCGAGCCGGCCCAGCCGGACGGTGCCGTCCTCCTCGACCGTGATGTCGTCGACGATCCGCACGCCGTGGCCGAGCCGGTCGGCGCCGCAGCACTGCAGGGCCTCCCAGATCGACGGCAGGCCGAAGGCCTCGCCCGCGTGGATGGTGAAGTGGTTGTTCTCGCCCTTGAGGTAGTCGAAGGCGGCCTGGTGACGGGTGGGGGGGTAGCCCGCCTCGGCGCCGGCGATGTCGAAGCCGACGACGCCGCCGTCGCGGTGGCGGTTGGCCAGCTCCGCGATCTCCGAGGAGCGCGCGGCGTGCCGCATCGCGGTGATCAGGGTGCCGATCCGGATGCGCCGACCGGCGGCGCGGGCGTTGGCCTCGCCGAGCCGGAAGCCCTCCTGGACGGCCTCGACGACCTCGTCCAGGGTCAGGCCGCGCTCCAGGTGCTGCTCGGGGGCGTAGCGGACCTCGGCGTAGACGACGCCGTCGGCGGCGAGGTCCTCGGCGCAGTCGGCGGCGACCTTGATCAGGGCCTCACGGGTCTGCATGACGGCGCAGGTGTGGGCGAAGGTCTCCAGGTAGCGGACCAGCGAGCCGGAGTCGGCGGCCTCGCGGAACCACTCGCCGAGCTCCTTGGGGTCGGTGCTGGGGAGGCCCTCGTAGCCGACGGCGGCGGCCAGCTCGACCACGGTCTCGGGGCGCAGGCCGCCGTCGAGGTGGTCGTGCAGGAGCACCTTCGGCGCGCGGGCGATCTGCTCGGGGGCGGGAATGCGGGGGCCGGTGCCCGCGGTGGTGACGGGGATCTGCTTCTCCATTGCGGGAGTGTAGCCCCTACGCGCGTAGACAAGCCACCGTCCAGGGGGTCGAATCATCCGATGTCCACCGGGAATTCCACCAAAGGGACGAGCCGGGCCACCTCCACGCAAGCCGGCCGTCCGGACGCCGCCCCCGGTCCACTCAGTCGTGCGCCAGCAGCCGGCCCCGCCGCGACAGCACGAAGTCCCGGAACGCCGCCGCCGGCGGGGTCAGCGGCCGCCCCGCCACCCACGCCAGCCCGATCGCCCGCCGGGTGCGCGGCGCCGTCACCTCCAGCTCCACCACCCCCGGCCGCGGCACCAGCGCCGGCGGCAGCAGCGCCACCCCCAGCCCGGCCGCCACCAGCCCGCGCAGCGTCTCCGCCTCCTCCCCCTCGAACGCGATCCGCGGCACGAACCCGGCCTCGGCGCAGAAGCCGTCCGTGATCGCCCGCAGCCCGTACCCGGGCTCCAGCCCGACGAACGGCTCCTCCGCCACCTCCGCCAACCGGATCCGGCGGCGCCCGGCCAGCCGGTGGTCCGCCGGGACCACCAGGTGCAGCCGCTGCTCGTCCAGCCGGCGGGCGACCAGCGCCGGGTCGTCGTCCGGGACCGGCGCGACCAGGCAGAGGTCCAGCTCCCCCGCGCGCAGCCGGTCCAGCATCGCGCCCACGTAGTCCTGCACCAGCTGGAAGCGCACCAGCGGGTACGCCGCCCGGAAGTCCCGCAGCAGCGCCGGCACCGCGTCCGTCCCCATGGTGTGCAGGAAGCCGAACGCCACCCGGCCGGTCGCCGGATCGGCCTCCGCGCGCGCCGCCTCGGCGCCGCGCTCGACCTCGGCCAGCGCCCGCTCCACCGAGGCCAGCAGCAGCCGGCCCGCCCGGGTCAGCCGGACCGTCCGGCCCTGGCGGGCCAGCAGGTCCACGCCCAGCTCCGCCTCCAGCCGGGCCACCGCCCGGGACAGCGTCGGCTGCGGCATCGCCAGCAGCGCCGCCGCCTGCGTCACATGCTCCAGCCGGGCCACCGCCGCGAACTGGGCCAGCAGCGGGGCGAGTTGCACCGCCGGGAGGTCGGGTCCCAGCTCCGCGGGCCGGACCGGCTCCGCCCCGGTCGCCGTGGTGGGCTCCATTCCCCGCTCCTTGCTCCGCTCATACACTGACGCATGAATTGTGCCCGGTTCATGCATTGGACGCATCAGCCCGGCGGTTCTACGGTCGACGTCATGCAGCCCTCCAGTACCAGGGCGTCCGCGACCGCGCCGGACGCCGCCCCGCTCCCCACCGGCACCCCCGTCCGGGACGACCGCCACCGCCCGGGCCAGCGCGCCTTCCGCCGCGCCAACCTCGCCCTGTTCGCGGCCGGCGTGGCGACCTTCGTCCTCCTCTACTCCACCCAGGGCCTGCTGCCGGTCCTCTCGGACGACCTCGGCCTCACCCCCGGCCAGGCCAGTTGGACGGCCTCCGCCGCCACCCTCGGCCTGGCGCTCGCCCTGCTCCCCGCGAGCGCGCTCTCCGACCGGTACGGCCGCACCGCCGTGATGACGGCCTCCACCCTCGCCGCCTCCGCCCTCGCGCTCGCCCTGCCGTTCGCGCCGGACCTCACCACCCTGGTCGTGCTCCGGGTCCTCCAGGGCGCCGCGCTCGCCGGCCTGCCCGCCACCGCGATGGCCTACCTCGCCGAGGAGGTCCACCCCTCGGCGCTGGCCTCGGCGATGGGCCTGTACGTCGCGGGCAACAGCATCGGCGGCATGGGCGGGCGGCTGCTCTCCGGCTGGGTCGCGGCCGGCCTCGGCTGGCGCTGGGGGCTCGCCGCCTCCGCCGTCCTCGCCCTGCTCGCCACCCTCGCGTTCCGGCTGCTGATCCCCGCCGCCCGGCACTTCACCCCCGCCCCGGTGGACGCCCGGGCCCTCGCCCGCACCGTCGGGCGGCACCTGCGCAACCCGCTGCTGCTGCGGCTGTACGCGCTGGGGCTGCTGTTCATGGCCGTGTTCGGCGCGGTCTACAACACCGTCGGCTACCGGCTGATCGCCGCACCCTTCCACCTTCCGGAGTCGATCGCCGCCTCGATCTTCGTGGTCTACCTGGTCGGCACCGGCACCTCCGCCGCCGCGGGCCGGCTCTCCGCCCGGCTCGGCCGGCGCGGCGCGCTGTACGTCGCGATCGCCACCACCGCCCTCGGGCTGCTGCTCTCGCTCGCCGACTCCCTCGCCCTCGTCCTGCTCGGGCTGGTGCTGATCACCGCCGGCTTCTTCGCCGGCCACGCCACCGCCTCCGCCGCCGTCGGCCGCACCGCGACCGAGGGCCGCGCCCAGGCCTCCGCGCTCTACCTGATCGCCTACTACCTGGGCAACAGCCTCGGAGGCACCATCGGCGCCGACGCCTACCACGCCACCGGCTGGCCCGGCGCCGCCACCATCGGCCTCACCGCCATGGCCCTCGCCGCCGCCGTCACCCTCTACGCCACCCGCCAGGCCCACACCGCCACCCGCCGCGCCGGACAGCTGCCGAGCAGACTTTCCGCCCAGTAGACTTTCCTCATGGCAGACCTCAAGCGCCGCCGCCGTCCCCACCTGGTGTCCACGCCCGTGCGGAAGAAGGGCGTGGTCACCATCCCCCAGGAGATTAGGGAGCAACTGGACCTCCAGGAGGGGGACCAACTGGTCGTCGCGGTGGAGGACGGCCGCATCGTCCTGACCCCCGCCTCCGTCATCCCGGACGACCAGGCCTGGTTCTGGAGCCCGGCCTGGCAGGCCGTGGAGAACGAGGTCGACGAGTCCCTCGCCCAGGGGGAACGTGGCGAGGTGTTCGAGGACGGCGAGGAGTTCCTGCGATCGCTTGCCGACGAGGCGGGGCTGGACCTGGGGGAGATCAAGCGCCGTGCCGACGTATGAGTCCCTCGCCCACTTTCTCCGGGACTGGAAGAACCTCACCCCGGCCCAGAAGGCCGCCTTTCTCGCCTCGGCCGCCCAGTTCGTCGCGGACCGCCGCGCCGGCCAGGGCTTCCGGCGGGGGCTGCGGGTGAAGAAGGTGCAGGGCCACCCCGACATCTGGGAGCTGACCTGGGCGCCCGACGGCCGGGCGACGTTCAGCTACGGGATCCCGCTCCAGGACGGCGAGCCGCACATCGTCTGGCGCCGCATCGGCACTCACGAGATCTTCCACCGCCCCTGAGAGTCTCCGCTTCCGTTGTACGCGGACGCCTTCGTGCCGCGCGACGGCGAGTCGGCGTACGCGATCGCCAACCGCAGAAGGGTGAGGAACGCCGCCCGTCGGCTGCCGTCGCTACACTCCTTCCCCGAGGCCACCTTGGAGGGCGAGCAATCGGCGGTGCTGCCGCACGAGGTGCTGCTCGGCGTGGAGATCGTCTCCAAGTCCGACCCCGAGAACCACTACCGCGACAAGGTCCATGACTACGGGGCGATGGGCATCCCGCTCCATCTGATCATCGACCCCCGCACGGGTACCGGCATCGTGCACTCGGAGCCCGGCTACGCCAACCGTGAGGAGTTCGTCTTCGGCGACAGGATCGCCGTCGGTCCGTGGACCGTCGACACCGGCGGCCTGCTCACGTACGCCTGATCCGGCGCACGTGAGCAGGACCGCGGACCGTCAGGCGATGCGGTCCAGGACGATCGGGGCCGGGGTGAACGGGGTGCCCGCCGGGGCGACCTCGATGCCGCCGGCCAGGGCCTCGACGGCGTAGTCGAAGCGCTCGGGGGTGTCGGTGTGCAGGGTCAGCAGGGGCTGGCCGGCCACCACGGTGTCGCCGGGCTTGGCGTGCATCTCGACGCCGGCGCCGGCCTGCACCGGGTCCTCCTTGCGGGCGCGGCCGGCGCCGAGGCGCCAGGCGCAGACGCCCACCGCGTAGGCGTCCAGCCGGGTGAGGACGCCGGAGGCCGGGGCCGGGATGACGTGCTGCTCGCGGGCGACCGGCAGCGGGGCGTCGACGTCGCCGCCCTGGGCGGCGATCATGCGGCGCCAGTGGTCCATCGCGGAGCCGTCCCGCAGCGCGTCGGCCGGGTCCTTGCCGTGCACGCCCGCGGCGGCGAGCATCTCGCGGGCGAGCGCCAGGGTGAGCTCGACGACGTCGGCCGGGCCGCCGCCGGCCAGCACCTCGATCGACTCGCGGACCTCCAGCGCGTTGCCGGCGGTGAGGCCGAGCGGGGTGGACATGTCGGTGAGCAGGGCGACGGTGTTGACGCCCGCCGAGGTGCCGAGGCCGACCATGGTGCGGGCCAGCTCGCGGGCGTCGTCGATGTTCTTCATGAAGGCGCCGGAGCCGACCTTCACGTCGAGGACGAGCGCGCCGGTGCCCTCGGCGATCTTCTTGGACATGATCGAGGAGGCGATCAGCGGGATCGCCTCGACGGTGCCGGTGACGTCGCGCAGCGCGTACAGCTTCTTGTCGGCCGGGGCGAGGCCGTCGCCGGCCGCGCAGATGACCGCGCCGGTGTCCCGCAGGACCTGCAGCATCTCCTCGTTGGAGAGCAGGGCGCGCCAGCCGGGGATGGACTCCAGCTTGTCGAGGGTGCCGCCGGTGTGGCCGAGGCCGCGGCCGGACAGCTGCGGGACGGCGGCGCCGCAGGCGGCGACCAGCGGGGCGAGCGGCAGGGTGATCTTGTCGCCGACGCCGCCGGTGGAGTGCTTGTCGCTGGTGGGCTGCGCCAGCGAGGAGAAGTCCATCCGAACGCCGGAGCGGATCATCGCGTCCGTCCAGCGGCTGATCTCGCCCGGGTTCATCCCGTTCAGCAGGATGGCCATGGCCAGGGCGGACATCTGCTCGTCGGCGACCTCGCCGCGGGTGTAGGCGTCGATGACCCAGTCGATCTGAGCGTCGCTCAGCTCTCCGCGGTCGCGCTTGGTCCTGATGACGGAGATGGCGTCCATGGTTGCTCCATTGCTCCAAGGTGGGTTCAAAAAAGCGAAGAGTGTCGGGGGGCGGGGGCGCGCGGGGCCCCCCCGCCGCCCCCCACGCCCCGAAAAAAAAAAACAGCCAAATGCCCACCCGCCCCCACCCCGCGGGGCCGGCGGGCAACAAAGGCCGCCCCCCCCCC